>DWVH01000026.1 GCA_019120335.1 Candidatus Enterococcus stercoripullorum | reverse complement strand
TATACAACGAATAATCAAAAGGGTACCATTGCTTTGATTGGTAGTAAATTCATAAAAGTTCCTAAATTGAAATCATTAGTAAGAATTAAGCTTCATAGACAACCAAAAGGGATGATTAAATCTGCTACAATCTCATGTCATTCTAGCGGTAAATACTATATTTCTTTATTATGTAAAGAAGAAATTAGCGAGTTACCTAAAACCAATTCTGCCATTGGCATTGACTTAGGTATTACGGATTTTGCGATTCTTTCAGATGGACAAAAAATTGATAATCATAAATTCACGTCCAAAATGGAAAAGAAATTAAAACGTGAAGAACGTAAGTTGTCAAGACGAGCATTATTAGCCAAACAAAAAGGTATCCCTTTATCTGAAGCTAAAAATTACCAAAAACAAAAACGCGAAGTAGCTAGATTACATGAAAAAGTAATGAATCAACGTACTGATTTTCTGAATAAGTTAAGTACAGAAATTATCAAAAATCACGATATTATCTGTATTGAAGACTTAAACGTAAAAGGTATGTTGCGTAATCATAAATTAGCAAGAAGCGTTTCTGATGTATCTTGGTCTAGCTTTGTGGCTAAGTTGCAATACAAAGCTGACTGGTATGGACGTGAAATCATCAAAGTGGATCAGTGGTTTCCGTCTAGTCAGATTTGTTCAGAGTGTGGACATAAAGATGGCAAGAAATCGCTCGATATTCGAGAATGGACTTGCCCTATTTGTCATACTCATCATGACCGTGATATCAACGCTAGTATCAATATTTTGACCGAAGGTCTAAGGATACAATCATTAGCTTAGATATAATCAAAAACCGTAGGAACTACGGGGATAGCTTGGTAAATAAGAGAAACCTCTGTTAGTGAAGAAATAATCTATCAAGTATACTCTATTCCCAAGAAGCTCCCACTTCAAGCGTTAAGAACCGTTAGGTTTAGCTAAGTGGTGAGTAGTTCACTTTTCGTTGTAGAAGATTCTTATCAATTAGCTTTAATGCATACTCGGATACCATCGTTGGAGAAAGACTTCTACTTAAAGCAAACTCAACTACCTCATCATCTTTTGAAGCACATAGGATGACACCAACACTTGGATTTTCGGTCTCTTTTTTTACTTCCCTATCAAGGGCTTCTAGATATAGATTCATCTTTCCAATATACTTTGGTTTAAACTCACCGATTTTGAGTTCAAATGCCACCAAACAAGAAAGTCCACGGTGATAGAATAATAAGTCGATATAGTAATCGTGATTACCAACCTGTACTCTATACTCATTATCAATAAAGGTAAAATCTTTCCCTATTTCCAGTATGAATTTCTTTAAATTTTCCAGAATGGATTTCTGAAAAGCTTTTTCATTGCCTAACTTTGGAGCATCAAGAAACTCCAATACATAGCTGTCTAGAAACAGATTATGTGTTTCGTGTTTTGCTTTTTGCAAAGTCGGTGTATTTTTACCATTAGAAAGCATATAGCGTTCATAATAGCCACTATCCATTTGTCTTACCAATTCACGATGAGTTAGGTTATCTCGAATTACTAAATTAATATAAAATCTTCTTTCCTCTTTTGTTTTAGAACCTGACATGATTTTCAAATGATTAGACCAACTCAATTGTGTCAACAGTGTTGTCACTTTTTCGTCATCTCTGTAAACCTCATAGAATTGTTTCATCCGATAAAGTCCTCGACGAGTAAAGCCTTTTAAGTCTGGATAATTTTGCGCAAAAAAATCAGCTACACTTTCTATATAATTTGAGCCATAACTAGCTTCTTTGCTTTTCTCGCTGAGGTATTTTCCTATCTCTTGGTACATCAAAATTAATTCTTCATTGACTCTTCTATATGCACGTTCTCTGGCATTTTCGACATTCCTGATAATCTCTTCAAATGATTTGTCCAGCTCAATTGTGTCACCAGTGGTGACACTTTTTCGTTTTCATCTAATTCTTTAATAGGATTTTCGCAGATTAGCATAATTTTTTTACAGATTAGTAACGGGACTTTTTTCCTAAAGGTAAGCTTGGCAAAAGAATATCGAAATATTTTTGTCACATATATTTGACATCAATTAAGGGAAACGTTATACTATAAATGTCACATATACATGACAGTAGAGGGGATTAGGATGAATCGCGTCAAACAATATCGTCAAACAGTCGGCTTCTCTCAAGCAAAATTGGCTGAGCAAGTCGGTGTAGCTAGACAGACGATCAATTTAATTGAAAATGATAAATATAATCCGTCGCTTGATTTGTGCATACGTCTAGCAAAAGCATTGCAGACGGACTTAAATGCATTGTTTTGGGAAGGTGAAGTAGATGAAGAAGTGGAATAGTTTAACTTTAAATCAACAAAAAGAAGTCTTAATTTGTACGAATATATTTTTGTTTTTTACTATTTTTGGAGTTATTTTTATTGCTTTGAAAATGCCCATTTACCTCATTTTTTGGACTTTTTACTTAGCCATTTTAGGATTGCTGGATTATGCTTATTTGATTTATCGTAAGAAGGCTATTTTTAATAAAATTACGACGATTAAAGAACTTTTAGATATTCCACTTACAGAGATGAGAATGGTTATTCAAGGGACTCGGTTTGATTTGATGAATTGGGACTTTAAACATACACCCATTTCACGTAAAAATTTGTTTAGATTAGAAGAGTATATGGAAGATCGTTATTTTCTTGCTTTCCATGAACGATATAAAAAAGAGGTCGCTGAACAAAAATTAGCTGAGAAGCCAGCGGTAGAAAAGGCCCTAACAGAGATTGTTGAATAAGAATAAGTAAGGATTCTTTCAAATAAAGATAGGCGATTCATGGTAAATGGATTTCGTTAATAGGCTTTAGCTAAAGTATGGAAAACAATCATGAAGGCAATTTTTAAGAAGGTGAAGTAGATGAAACATAAAGAAACATTGATGGAAAAAATGATTAAACGATTTTACGGAATTTCGGGAGTACTGGACGAATATCGACTGCAGGAAATCAGACGTATCGGAAATAATGCTTTTATCTTTTTGTTCTACTATATTTTACTGTCAAATGTTGTTGCAGTCACATTAATGGGGGTAGTTGGTGCCGAGGAATTATTATTTGGACTTTGTTTGATCAATGCCATAGTGACGGCAGGAGGAGTTGGTGGCTATGTGGTTTACCAAGTTCATAAGCTAGAGTTGGCACAAATCGAAGTCACAGAAGATCAACGTATACCAATGAAAAGAAAATATGCTGTCAGATGTGCTTTATCTGGTATTGGTTTTGGCGTGCTGATGACCATTTTTGATGCCTTGCAATCCAATCAAGGTTTTGTCGCTGAGGTATTTTCACTAAAGAGTTTGGTCTTATTTGTATTTGAGGCGGTTTTCTTTGGTGTCAGCATGTATCTTCTTATTCGCTATCGGATGAAAAAGATAAGAAATGAGGAATAAACAATGAAAAAAAGCGCACGTTGGACGAGACAACAGAAAATAGATGGCTTAATCGATGTTATTTTTATGCTGGCTTTTCTCCTTTGCCTAATACTGTTAAAATATTTGGGTATCTCAACTTCTTTTTTATGGCCAATTCTTCTTTTTCCATGGATGATTAATGGGGCACTTAGAAGAAAAAGGATGTTTCGTGAAGTAACGATGATGATGGAATTGTTGGATATTCCGGTTGCTGAATTGCGAAAGGTGCTAGGTTTTGGAAGCTATGACTTGACAGAATGGGATGAAAAGAGAACGTTAATCTCACTTCCTCATTTGTATCGGTTGGTTGATTATGTGGAAGAACGTTATTTTCTAGCCTTTCATGAGCATTATAACAAAGAAGCAGCCGCAAAGAAATTAGCTGAAAAGCAAGCAGCGGTAGTTTCAGATTAATAAATATATTTGACTGGTAGTTGATTTTCAGCTGCCAGTTTTTTGCATATCCGGGATAATTCATCAGAGTAGTTGTATATACGGGACAAATATTCATAATCGTCGCATATGTGGGAAATATAAGAAGTTATTGCATATACGGGACGAACTCTCATAATCGTTGCATATGTGGGAAATTAATTGTGATAGGTCATCTGGATGACGTACTTATTTTTTATATGTTTCATTTTAATGTTGTTTAACTATCAATCTGTTCATAAATGAAACGAAAATAAGAATGTTCGGAAATAACTAGGATAATTTTGCAAGAGATGTTACAATTATAAACGATAATTTTTACGTTGACCTTAATTGAAAAATGGTTGTCGATTATTATAGTAAATGTAAAGCGCTTGCAAATGTACGTAGAGAAAATAAAGATGAAGGGATTTGAAGACACAATGAAACAAATCGAATTAAATGGGATTATTGTTCCGATTTTAACACCGATGAATGAAGATGAAAGTATTAACTTAGAAGAATTACGTGCACAAGTTGAACGAATGATTGAAAATGGCATTCATGGCATTTTTCCTTTTGGTACGAATGGTGAAGGTTATATTTTAACTGGCGAAGAAAAGAAATTGGTTCTTGAAACAGTGATTGATCAAGTAAATGGACGCGTACCTGTTTATGCGGGTACTGGCTGCATCTCAACAAAAGAAACCATCGAACAAAGTAAAATGGCCCAAGCTGCCGGTGCGGATGTATTATCAATTATTACTCCAAGTTTTGCAGCTGCGAGCCAAGATGAATTATATACACATTATGAAACAGTTGCTAAAGCAGTGGATATGCCAATTGTGCTTTATAATATTCCTGCTCGAACGGGTAATGCCTTGACAACTGCGACTGTTGCTCGACTTGCCCAAATTGAAAATATTATTGGTGCTAAAGATTCTAGTGGTAACTTCACCAATATTTTAGGATATATTGACGCTGGTAAACAAAAACAAAATGGTAAATTCTACACACTTTCAGGTAATGCCCAATTAATTATTTGGACTTTACTTGCTGGAGGTACTGGTGGGATTGCTGGTTGTGCCAATGTTTATCCTAAGACTATGGCTTCTATTTACAACTTGTTTAAAGAAGGCAAGATTGAAGAAGCAAAAAAAGCCAACGAAAGTATTCAAAGTTTCCGTGCTTGCTTCAAATACGGTAATCCTAACACGATTGTAAAAACAGCTACTCGTTTGCTAGGACATAATGTTGGTGCTTGCCGTGCGCCATTTAACCAAGTACCACAAGCAGGAATCGATGCTTTGAAGAAAGTCCTAGAAGAAAACAAAGCAAAAAGTATGTGTTAAAAAATGAATGGTTTATCAGGTGGTCGCAATACCTACAAAGCCACCTGATTCCTTTAAAAGAAATGAGGGTTTAAAATGACAGTTCAGATGATTATTGCTTTAGCGATTACTGCTCTAATGATTGTTTTAATCATGATGGATCGTTTGCCATTTGGTGCACCACCGTTATTGGCTTGTTTACTGTTAGTTATCTTTGGTATTACCGATATTAAAGGGGCTTTTGCAGGATTTTCTAATTCTACCATTATCATGTTAGCTGAATTTATGGCAATTATTGCAGCGTTGCAAAAGACAAACTTTATTATTGTGTTTAAAAAATCAATGTTTAGAATGGCTGAAAAAGGCGGTTTTAAATCTTATATGTTGATTATATTAATAGTTATGTTAGGATGTAGCTTATTTGGTACAGGCTCAACTGCTTATTATGTATTAACGATTGGTTTATTGTCTACTTTACCTTATAGTAAAAAATTGCCACCATCAAAAGTAATCATGACAGCTGGATTTGCAGCTAACCACCCATTGATTCCATTTAATACAGCGTTACAATACGGAATTGTTATTGCGGTATTAAATGCTGCGGGTATTGGTACAAATGTATCCGTATTCAAATTTGCGATTGTGAACTTATTCTTGTCTGCAGGTTTCTTGCTAAATTGTATTATTCAATATAAATTCTTGCCAGACCATCCAATTCGCGATACTAATGGTGAGGAAGAAAGTGCAATTATTGATGAAAATGCACCTCGTCTACCTAAATGGAAAGAAAATGTTACTTATGCTGTATTTGCTTTTGCGGTTATTGGTATGTTATTACAAAGCAAAATCGGTGATGCTGGTTATGCAATGGCCGGTCTTTCTGTAGCAGTTATTTTAGTTATTGGTGTATTAGACTTTAAAGAAATTAGTGATGCAATTAGTGCACCAATTATCTTGATGTCTGCTGGGGTTATTGGTGTGGCTGATGCTTTAGGAAGTACTGGATTAACAAAATTAGTTGGGGAAACAGTTGCCGGAATGTTAGGTGGCAACGTCAATCCATTCGTTATGATTTTTGCTTTCTGTATTTTAACAAGCTTACTTGCTACGTTAACTGGTTCAACTATTGGTACAGTTTACGTATTTACACCACTTGCTATTGCTACATGTAATAGTTTAGGTTTAGATCCAACTGCCGCAGCTTGTGCAATTGTTATTTCCGGTTGGTGTGGGCACTTCTTACCAATCGATGGTATGCCAGCCATGGTATTAGGTTATGGCAATTATTCTGCTAAGGAATTCTGGATGTTTACTGTGCCACAATACTTTATTCGTCTAATTGCCTTAACAGTTGGTGCTTTATTGATGTTCCCAATGTAAGAAAAGAGGTCAAAGAATAATGAAAAATGAATTTGCTTTAGAGCATATTGGAATCAACACAAATAGTGAAAGTGAAGCCTTGGAATTGGCGCAAACGTTGAGTAGTATCTTTAATTTAAACCCACGACATGGTCAAAAATCAGAATTTGCAGGAGATTATTTCGAATGCATGAAGCAACCGTTTTTAGGAAAGAATGGACATATTGCGATGCGTACAGCTGATTTGGAAAGTGCGGTGGAAGAGTTAAAAGCAAAAGGATTAGCTTTCAATGAAGATACTGCAGCTTATGATGAAGAAGGTAAATTGAAAAATATTTATCTTGCAGGTGAATTTGGCGGATTTGCTATTCATATTTTGAGAAAATCATAATAATAAAATTCGCGCCTTGAATGCCGGTGTTCAAGGTGTTTTTTTTTGCAAAAAAAGACTAGCATCATAAAATGAAGGCTTGCTATGTCTTCTTTTTCTGAAGATGTTGTAGCTAGAGTTTGAGGGTGTTTACAAAACTTTTAAGAAATGATGCCTAATTCTGAATTGTGTTCAAAAAAGTTATTTCATTATATAAGGGACTGACCCAAAAGTATTTTAGTAAGATAACTAAAAAAGAAATCCTTATGATGAAATAAATAACTAATAAGAAAACAAAGAAAAATCCGAATATTCAACTCGATTACTAATAAAATCAATGCTGAATATTCAGGTTATTTAAATATTCATTTTTTATAAGAGACTAATGGGGCAGCCCCTTGACTAACGAAAAATTAGTAGTTTTGAATGTTGTTTAATATAAGGAAATTATCGCAATAAAATCAGCAAGTTTATAAACAGAATCAGGAGGTAAATGTAAAGCCTATACAGGAAATGCGCAGAAGGAGAAACAGAGCAATTAAGTCGGGGACGCCTAATTAATTTATATTCAGACGATGAGAGTTAAAAGTAGAACGTTATAATAGCCAAGTAGTAGCGATAGAGCAAATTACTGTATATGAATTCTGACAATATTTTTAAGGCAAAGTAATTCCAAAAAATGAAACGCATATGATGGATTAAATAATTAACAAAAAATGAAATAAAATCCGAATGTCCAACTTAATTATCAATCAAATCAATGTTGAATATTCGGATTATTTTGATATATTATTTTATAATGGACTAATAAGTCAGATTCCGTGATTTTTATCATCCTTTAAGTACTTAAGTATAGCGGCAAAGGTTTATATTACTTAATAGTTTAGAAGGTTTTTGTGTATCGTAGGATAGGCATCTCCAAAAACTGTTATTTTTTTAAGTTAGTTATAAATTCTAAATAGTTATTAGATTTAGTTATCTGTTGTTGCTTTTTGTTATCTTCAAGAATTTCAGAGAGCCATTCAAAAAAAGGTTGAATAATATCTTTATCATTTTCGCACATTGCTAACAGAAAAATAATTTTTACTGTTGCCTTTTCACGCCAAGATATTGGTATTTCAGATATACAAACATAAATGATACTTTCAGATACATTAGCATCAATAGCATGTGGAATGGCGATTAGTTCACTGACATCAGTAGGAACTATCTCTTCACGTTTAAGGACCTTTTCTTTAAAATCTTTAGGCACTATTCCTTGTGCTAATAACTCGTTACAAAGAGAAGTGATTAATTTCTCACGTGTTAAAGGGGATTGGTTAATTTTAAAGAATTTTTCGTTAAATATTTTGTCAAAGAAAGTTTCACGTTGTGAGGTAATCAAAAAGTTTTGAATTTTTTTCATACCACTATTCAGTTCATCTAGGAAATCGAATTGAATCACTGGAACTATTGAATCTTTTATTGGAGTAGATGACACAATAAAATCAACATCAAGTGAATTAGTCAATTGGTATGCTGTAAAAGAAATGACATCTATGATTTCAATTTTATCAGAAAAATGTTTTCGGATGAAAATTTCGATTAAACGGCTAGTTGAAATTCCTTGTGTACATATAATTAATACCTTTTTCTTGGTAGTAATTGGCGTTTTTCTTTCTAATGCAGAAGCTAAATGCAAAGCTAGATATCCGATATCATCTTCTGTAAAATTTAATGAACAGTCTTCTACAGCGAGTGTAGCTAGTTCAAAGGCATAAGAAAAGTTTTGCTTTATTTTATCTAGTAGTGGATTAGGACGATAGGTAGCTAAATTTTTCATAGTTATATAGCTAGAGAAATGAACAAATAAATCTTTACGTAATATAGCGTCGTTATAAAAATTTTCTCCAGTTACTTGCTGGACTTTATTGAATATTTGATCAATTAATTCAAAAATATAGTCAGACTGTTGGTTTGAATTTTGACTAAGTTGTAGACTACTTAACAAATTGTTATATACCCAAACTTTATCGTTATCTTCAACGGATATCTGGTAAAGCTTTTTTAAATATTGTAAAAGTTCTTCGAGTGATTGATAAATAGATTCATCAATCATAAAAGAAATGGGAGGCTCTGTGATATAGTTATTGTTTTTTAAGCGTATTATCGTGATAGCCAGATATATAATAAAATTTTTTCTATTAAAATCATCCATTCTATACTTACTTGGGGAAAAATACTTATTGACTATTTGATATAACTCAAATAAGTCAATATCTTTAAAAAATCTATTATCGGTCAAACTGATTTCTGATATATCGTTATTGATATTCATTTGGATTAAATGATCGAATATTACTTGTCTGATTGCGGTTTCTTTGCCAGAAATAAAATAACCAATATTGGGTTTTGTTATGATTTTTATTTGATATTCTGAAAGAAAAGTTCTGAGATATTTTAAATAATTTAAGGCTGTAGTACGTCCAACAAAAATTTGCTGACATATCTGTTCTAAAGAGATTGCCCGATTAGAAGAAATAAGAATATACAATAATTGTAAAATACGATCTTTAGTATTGTCTAATTGCACATTGGTAGATTTAGAAAGCAAATCTTGATAGATATCTTGTACATTTTTCTTATTAATTAGTTGGTATCCCTTGTTTCTTTTTAAAATTATTTCGCACTTGTATTTTTCTAATATACTATTTAAGTCATTGATATCATTTCGGATAGTTCGAGTGGATACATTAAAGTATGTGGCCATTTTATCATTAGGATAGTAATTTTCTTCGTATAAAATTTGAAATATTTTGGTTAATCTATTATTTACAAACATAGTCTCCCTCCTCGTATTAATTGTAATAGTAATATGGCAACGATGCAATCGCCGTGAAATATAAAAAATTAAGCTAGTATTGATATATCTTTGATAGTGCCTATTTTATATTTGTTTGCCACTTTGACTTGGAAATATTTGAACAAAATAATTCAGCTATTTCCACTTTTTTGTTGGAAATGATGGAGGTATACATCATAGAATATGTTTGCTAAAGTTTAATTGTTGAAAGACAGACTATGTTTGTGATTAGAAATGTGTAAATATATACTCATAAAAATTTTTTAAGGAGAAGATGATGATATGAAAAGTGAACTATATAAATTTGATGAGAGATTGATTTTAGATAAAAAATTTGTTGCCATGGAGAAAAAAATTAATTCTTGGCAAGAAGCAATTTATCGTGTTTCTGAACCGTTACTAAAAGAAAAAATTATTGAAAAATCATACGTGCAAGCAATGATTGATAATGTTTTGAATTATGGAGATTATATGGTAATCGTGCCCAATGTTGTTATGCCACATGCTAGACCTGAAGATGGAGTCAATAAAACTGGCGTAAGTATATTAAAACTAGAAGAACCGTTATTATTTGGTAAATCCAAATATGTATCTATGCTGATATGTTTAGCTTCTGTAAATAGTTCTAGTCATCTGCAGTTATTGCAACAAATTTCTGCGTTAATTGATGAGGAAGAAAAGGTATCTGCGTTATTAGCTGTATCTAGTAAAGATGAATTTATTAATCTTGCACAAAAAATGATTGAGCAAGAATTGTTTTGAAGAGATGGAGGGATTCAAATGATTAAAATAATTACAGTATGTGGAAATGGAATTGGGAGTAGTAATCTGTTAGCGATGAAGATTAATCAAATCGCTAAGAGAAATGGATTTGAAGTAGAAGCTCGTTCTTGTGACTTTAATGCGGCGATGGGGGAACATGCTGACTTATTTGTTACTGTTGATGAATTTGCGAAACAGTTGCCAAGTGATAAAAAAGTGGCCGTTGTTCGTAGTTATGCTGACAAAAAGAAGATTTCTGAAGATATTCTACCAGTGCTAGAGAATTTAATAAAATAGAACTTACTTTATATGGCCGTATAAGTAAAAAATATATAGAGGTGATTATGATGAATTTTCTCGAATTTATTAAAGATTTACTGAGTGAACCAGCGATTTTAATGGGACTAGTTGCACTTGTGGGATTAGTTGCTTTGAAAGCACCTGCCCATAAGATACTTACTGGTACATTGGGACCTATATTGGGATATTTGATGTTGGCTGCGGGTGCTGATGTTATTAGTAGTAATCTTGATCCGCTTTCACAAATGATTGAAAAGGGGTTCCATATTGTAGGTGTAGTTCCGAATAATGAAGCAGTAACATCTGTTGCCCAAAAGATGTTAGGTGTAGAAACAATGTCAATTTTAATTGTAGGTTTAGTATTCAATCTTATCATTGCAAGGTTTACACGCTATAAATATGTGTTTTTAACAGGGCATCATTCATTTTTTATGGCTTGTTTACTATCGGCTGTTTTGGGAGCGATTGGTTTTAAGAGCACACCGTTAGTTTTAGTTGGAGGCTTCTTTTTAGGTGCTTGGAGTGCAATTTCACCGGCAATTGGTCAAAAATATACATTAAAAGTGACTGATGGAGATGAAATTGCGATGGGGCATTTTGGTTCGATAGGATATTATTTATCGGCTTTTGTTGGAAGTATTGTAGGAAAGGGGTCTAAGTCTACTGAAGATATTCATGTTCCTGAGAAGTTTGGTTTTTTGAGAAATACCACTATTTCAACAGCTTTAACGATGGTCATTTTTTACCTAGTATCTGCGATTGCTGCTGGGCCAGAATTTGTATCAACATTATCCGATGGCAAATCTCCATATCTCTTTGCTATGTTATGTGGGCTTAAATTTGCAGTAGGTGTAACAATCGTTTATGCAGGTGTACGGATGATTTTGGCTGACTTACTTCCGGCATTTCAAGGGATTGCAGATAAGGTCATTCCGAATGCAGTGCCAGCAGTAGATTGTGCGGTATTTTTCCCTTATGCACAAACAGCAGTGATTATTGGATTTATATCTAGTTTTATTGGTGGACTAATTGGGATGTTTATTTTAGGGGCTTTTGGAGGCGTACTTATCATTCCTGGTCTAGTCCCGCACTTCTTCTGTGGAGCTACGGCTGGCGTTTATGGTAATGCAACAGGTGGAAGAAGGGGTGCTGTTTTAGGTGCTTTTGTAAACGGATTATTTTTAGCGTTTCTACCAGCGTTACTATTACCAGTATTGGGGCAGTTAGGTTTTGCAAATGCTACATTTGGTGATTTTGACTTTGGATGGATTGGAATATTGTTGGGTAGAGTGGGTGAAAGGTTTGGACACTTAGGAATTTATACAATTATTGTCTTTACCTTATTAGTGTTGATTATTCCAAGTATTTTAAAACCATCTAAGGAAGCTATTAATAATGAAGTGGAGAGTGATTAATATGAATTTCAAAATAGATATTTATTCTGACGGTGCGAATATTGATGATATGGTAGCAATGAAAAAATTAGGAATTGTTAAAGGCTTTACTACTAATCCAACGCTAATGAAAAAAGCAGGGGTGTCTAATTATCTATCCTTTGCTAAAGAAGCACTCTCAAAAGTTGATGGTTTGCCCATTAGTTTCGAGGTTTTTGCGGATGATTTTGATTTGATGGAAAAAGAAGCAAAAAAACTAGCTTCATTGGGGAAAAATGTTTTTGTGAAGATACCAATTACTAATACAAGAGGAGAGTCATCCATTCAACTTATTCGTAAATTATCAAGTCAAGGAATTAAGTTAAACGTTACTGCGATAATGACAATAGAACAAGTTGAGCAAACAGTTAACTCATTTTCAGAAGACAGTGAAAATATTGTTTCGGTATTTGCTGGTAGGGTTGCGGATACGGGGGTGGATCCCTTACCGTTGATGGAAAAAGCATTAGAAACATGTCGAAGAAAAAGACGAACAAAATTGTTATGGGCGAGTTCTAGAGAGTTGTATAATATTATCCAAGCAGAAACTTTAGGAGTGGATATTATTACAGTTACCCCTAGTATATTGTCTAAACTTTCAATGTATCACAAAGATTTGAATGAACTATCTTTAGAAACAGTAAAAATGTTTAATAGAGATATTAAAGACTTGGGATTTGCTATTATTGATTAATAAGTAAAATTTGCTATATACTTATTTGAAAATAGTTGAGAGTTATTGTTTGTAATCAAAATAGGAAAATCAATGTTAAAATAATCCGAATTTTCAATGATGATTTAGCTAGGAATCAAGTTGAAAATTCGGATTTTATTTGTTTTTTATTAATTATTTATTTTATCGTAAGGATTTCTTTTTTTGTTATCTTTCTAAAATGCTTTTGGGTCAGCTCCTCATATGGATATAGTGAAATAAGGATGCGTCTATTTTTTGAGGTAGCGCCATAAAGTGGTTCGACTAATGCCAAGTTGTTTAGCTGTTTTGGTTTGGTTGCCATTATTTTGATCTAAGGCAGCTAAGACAATTTCTTGCGTATAGTCAAATAATGTTTTGTTTTGCATAATCGGTGGTTGAGCGCCTTGGGTTAGTTGTTGGACATGGAAACTATTTTTCTCTTGTTGTAAGAGCTCTAATACTTGATTTTCAGAAATATAGTAACCATTGGCATTTAATACTAACTTTTTGATGCATCGTTGTAATTGATGGAGGTTACCAGTCCATTGGAATTGCAGTAACGCTTGTAAGGCATTTGGCTCAAATCCTAGGACTTCCTTATTACATTCAATATTCATACGGTTTAGTAGCCGTGTGATAATGCCTTGTAATTCGTGCTTTCTTTCGGCGATGCTAGGCGAATACACGTTACAGCAATCGAGTTGATACATCAATTGGTTGAAAATTTTCATATCGGTTTCTTGTTCTTTTGTATTATACGTAAAAAGTAGGTTGTTTTTATTCAGTAATTTTGTGTTATGAATAATGGTTAAAAGTTTTTCTATATCATTCATATTGACTTGCTCGATATTGCGGAATAAAAAAGTATGATTGGTTTCGACTAACGGTCCATTGCTCGAATTAAGTAAGAATTTCCAAGTTCGCTCATTTAAGAGTTTACTATTGATGACAATCAGATTTTGTGTCAGATTTTTTTGATGCAAGTAGGCAAGGTAAGCAAGACTTGTTTTAGCTGTTCCTTCTTCGCCGTAAATAATCATTGCATTGTAGGCGTGACTTAGTTTTTCAATTTGATTTTTGGCGCTTTCTTGCATATATCCGGCCAAGTTCAGACGTTTATTTATGGAATCTTGTACTTCATCATAGCTTAAATAATCAATCCCAAAGCTATTATTAATAATTGGTGGCGTTGATTTCTTCACTTCGCATAGAAAAAAGCGATTCATTTCAATATCCAATTGCTTGACTCTTAATTGATAGACTTGATTGTGATGGGTGTGATAGAGTATTTGTTCTTCTTCCTCACTTAATCGACTGCTCAAGAAGTGTAGAATTGACTTTTGTAACGCACTGTCGATATTACTAAAGTTGGCATGAAGTTGACGATCAAATAGAAGAATTTTTTGCGATTGCGCCATAATAATTTGACTTAAAAGCAGATTCATTTCTTTACTGCTTTTTAAATTGTTAGCGAGTGAAATGGCTTGTGTGAAGCTGTGTTTGATACTTTCTAAACCAGAAGTAATTAATATCGCGTTCATGGAATGATCTAGGGCGTATTTATAGGTCACAACATCACATAGCAGCATTTCTAGTTGAGCGTTTTTCAATTCTTGTAGTGTTTTGGCGATGTTTTTAGTATCCTCAATTGTTATAATCTGCACATTGTACTGTAAAATATCACAAATTTGATGGGCAATTTCGGTAATATTTGAAAAGCCAATAATTGCAAAATGTTCGGTATAATTGTTGGCTAGTTTGATGGCTCCTAAAATATCATAGATTGAAATCGGAATATCAATCACCGGTAGTGAAGCATTTTTGCGAAGTAATTTGGCCGTTCCCCCACGTGAAATAATCGCGTCGTAGTTTTCTAAGGGAAGTTGCTTAATTAGTTTTGTCGCTTCATCTAAATCAGCGGTATATAAATCAATCTCTAACTGTTCAAATTGTTGACTAACTTGAGTCATAGCACTCATTAACTCTTCGTAAGGTGCGATACCGAGTAGTTTCACCATTTTTTTCACCCTTTCGTTTCATATATAAACAATTATAGACGGTTTATTTGAAATTAAAAGCGGTTTCTGGAAAATGGTTTCAAAATTAAACAAATATAGTAGATATATTGTTCTAAAAAGGAATAGATTTGATTAAAATAGAATTATCAAGTGAATCACTGGTAAAGTGTAACAGCCAAAGCATGGAGGTGAGAAAATGGTACGATTATTGGTTATAGCAGATGATTTTACTGGGGCTTTGGATACTGGGGTGCAATTTGCAAATTTAGGGATTGCAACTCAGGTAACTACACAACGCCAATTAGAAAAAATACATCTGAAAAAAGCAACCGAGGTTTTAGTAGTTGATACTGAGTCACGTTTCTTAGCTCCCTCTCAGGCTTATCAGCGAATCCGTGAAGTTCTTTGTAGTTGTCAGTCACTAGGTTATCAGTATCTGTATAAAAAAGTGGATTCAGCTTTGCGTGGAAATGTTAGTGCCGAGCTTAAAGCGGTGAGCGATCATTTCGGTCAAGAATCTATTGGCTTTGTTCCTGCTTTTCCCGATTATAAGCGCAGTGTTAGACAAGGAAAATTATACATTGAAGAAGTGTTGGTTTCTCAGAGTGTATTTGGCCATGATCCTTATGAACCGGTGTTAGAGGATGATATTTTATTAAGATTACAAAACGAAGCCGAGATTTATGGTCAGCTAGTAGATGTAAACCAAGATTTTGTTGCTGCTGCATTATATTTATTTGATGGCCAAGACAAAGAAGATTTACGAAGGACTTATCATTGGTTGGAACAAAAGCAATTATTGCATTTAACTGCTGGGTGTGCAGGATTTGCGAATGTTTTGGCAGAAGAATTATTTACCAAACGACAGCATGCAAAGACGTGTCTTTGTTATCCATTAGTGGTCATTTGTGGTTCGGTAAATCCAATCACCATCCAACAAATCGAAACAGCTAGTCAACAGCGAGCGCACAGAGTTGCTTTGACCTCTCAGCAACTTCTAAGCCAAGATTATTGGGAAACGGATGAAGGAAAACGGACATTTAAAGAAATATCTCAATTATTACAGCAACCAAAACTTCTTATTTTTGAAACCTATAGTCAAACGTCAGACTTACAAGAAGTAGCACAACACATAGGCTTAAAAGGAGAACAAATCCGTTTTCGTATTGCTCAATCATTAGGGAAGTTGACCGAAAAGATATTATCTCAAAATATCCAAAAAACTTTATTCTTTACAGGTGGGGATACGCTACATCAATCCATGGAAGTGTTACATGTCACAGACTTAACGCCTAGAGAAGAGTTGAGTCCAGGAGTAGTTTATTCTGAGCTGGTATACAAAGGCCAACAATTAGCAGTTATTACGAAGTCTGGCGGTTTTGGTTCAGAAAATTTATTCATAGAAATACAACAACAAATCAAGCATACAAAGGAGAACGATACATATGTTAGTTGATTACAGTTTAAAAATGCCAAAAAATATCTTTGCTGGAGAACATGGTTTAGAAAATATTGAACATTTAGTCAAAGATGCTAAGAAAATTGTGATTTTTACTGATAAAGGAATTTTAGGTGCCAACTTACTTGAAATCCCAATACAAATTTTAGATTCATTAGGCAAAGATTATGAAATTTTATCTGATATCCCAGCTGAACCGGATTATCATCAAGCACAACACATGGTTGATGCGTTTAAAGCGACTAGTGCTGACTTTATTATTGCTGTCGGTGGGGGTAGTGTGATGGACGTGGCCAAATTGGCGTCTATTTTGGCAACAGATGAATATACGGTCAAAGATTTATTAGATAATCCATTGCTTGCAAAAAAACAAGTCCCTTCATTGATGATTCCAACCACTGCCGGAACTGGATCAGAAGCAACACCAAATAGTATTGTTGCAGTACCAGAAAAAGAATTAAAAGTCGGTATTGTGAATCCAGAAATGATTGCGGATTTTGTCATTTTGGACGGTCGCTTGATTAAAAACTTACCAATGAAAATTGCGGCTGCGACTGGAGTAGATGCTTTATGTCACGCAATTGAATGTTTCACTTCAACTAAGGCTAATCCATTTAGCAATACGTTTGCCTTGGAAGCTTTAGATTTAATTATGAATAATATTATTGAAGCATGCACGAATTCAGAAGCAATGGATGCAAAAAATAAAATGTTACTTGGTTCTTTTTATGCCGGTGTGGCGATTACAACATCAGATACAACCGCCGTTCATGCTTTGTCTTATCCATTAGGGGGCAAATACCATATTGCTCATGGGGTTTCTAATGCGATTTTATTAATGCCAGTGATGCGTTTTAATGAACCAGTGATTAAAGAACGTTTGGCTTTAGCTTATGATCGTGTGGTACATCAACCAACTGAAAACTTAACAACAGTTGATGAAAAAGCTAACTATATGATTGAAAAAATGGGAGAAGTCGTGAAAACATTAGAAATTCCAACAAGCTTAGGAACATTTAATGTGCCCAAAGAAGATTTAGATGTTTTAGTTGAAGCGGGGATGCAAGTGACTCGTCTATTAGTGAACAATATGCGTGAAGTAACTCCAGAAGACGC
Organism: Candidatus Enterococcus stercoripullorum; assembly: GCA_019120335.1. GTDB lineage: Bacteria > Bacillota > Bacilli > Lactobacillales > Enterococcaceae > Enterococcus_E > Enterococcus_E stercoripullorum. Next base: position 25,725 of record DWVH01000026.1, on the reverse strand, counting down.
ACGCAAGATTTATTTAGAAGTATTATAGGAGGTCATACGTCATGAAAAGAATTGGAATTACTTTAGGCGATCCAGCTGGTATTGGACCTGAGATTTCTATTAAAGCTTTTACCAAAAAAGATTTATATGAACGTTGTCAGCCTTTACTAGTCGGTGATGCTTGTGTGGTTGAAAAATATTTACAAGCGCATCCAGAACTAGATTTAAAAATAAATGTCGTTGAAGAGCCTGATCAAGGAAAATATGTGTATGGCACGATTGATTTAATTGATTTAAAAGCTGTTGATATCGATCAATTAGCGATTGGCGAAGTTTCGGCGATGGCGGGTAATGCGGCTTTTCAATATGTGAAAAAAGTGATTGAATTAGCACTCGATAAAAAAATTGATGCTACCGTAACCAATCCATTAAATAAAGAAGCCTTAAACTTGGCTGGTCATCACTATGCCGGACATACCGAAATTTATGCAGACCTTACACATACGGATAAATACACAATGATGCTAGCAGATGGTAATTTGCGTGTCGTTCATGTTTCAACCCATGTGTCTTTGCGTGAGGCTTGTGATCGCGCAACCAAAGAGCGTGTTTTAGATGTGATTCGCATTGCAGATAAAGCTTGTAAAAATCTTGGTATCAAAAATCCGCGTGTGGCTGTTGCTGGCTTGAATCCTCACTGTGGGGAAAATGGTTTATTTGGTCGTGAAGAAATTGAAGAAATTAATCCGGCAGTAGAAGCGGCTAAGGCAGAAGGAATCAATGCATTTGGTTCACTTCCGGCAGATACCGTCTTTTCTAAGGCAAATGGGGGCATGTTTGATATTGTCGTGGCGATGTATCATGACCAAGGGCATATTCCATTGAAATTGTTAGGTTTTGTATATGATCAAGAAAAGCAAAGTTGGCAAGCAGTTCAAGGTGTGAATATTACGTTAGGTTTGCCAATTATTCGTACTTCGGTAGACCACGGTACAGCTTTTGATCAAGCAGGTAAATGGAGTGCCAGTGAATTAAGCTTAGAAAATGCAATTGACTACGCGATTCGTTTAGCTGAAAATTCTTAAAAAAATTTACCTGATGGGCGGTTCTCATCAGGTTCAACTTTTCAAAGTATGAAAGCGTTTATTAATATAGAAATGAGGGAATAAAATGAAGTTACCAACTGTACGTGTATCAGATCCAAATGGCGTGATTTATCATGATGATTTCTTAAATATTGATTTTGGGTTAATTCCAACTGGTGGCAATGCGACTGCTCATGCCCCTGCTTTAATCGAAACCAAAGACGGCGGTATGCTTTGTGCTTGGTTTGCTGGAAGTTTTGAAGGAAGTGGGGATATTTCGATTGCTGTGGCGAAGTTAGATCCTAACACGCAAACTTGGCAACCCCCGACAATTGTATCAAAAGGCGTCAATCGAAGTGAACAAAATCCTGCCTTTTTCCGTGCACCAGATGGCCAAATTTGGTTAATCTATACTTCTCAATTGGCGCGTCAAGAAGGCAAAGATAATATGCAATTTACTTCAATTATTATGGTACAAAAATCTCGTGATGAAGGCCAAACTTGGGATGAACCTACTGTCTTATTCCCTGAAGAAGGAACATTTTCTAGACAAGCCATTCAAGTGTTGAGTAATGGTCGCTGGCTATTTTCAACTTGGCTTTGTGAAGACTCTCCTGAAGGTTTAACCAATGATCCAACTGAATTTCGAATTTCTGATGACCAAGGAAAGACTTGGAAAAAGGTCCGAATGCCAGAAAGTAATGGTCGTGTTCATGCCAATGTCGTGGAATTAGGCGATGGTGAATTAGTTGCCTTTATGCGTAGTCGTTTCGCTGATCATATTTATATCAGCCGATCTTATGATTATGGCGATAGTTGGACTGTGCCTGAAAAGTCGGTTTTACCAAATAATAATGCAAGTATTAGTGCCATTCGTTTACAATCAGGTGAAATTGCTTTAGCCTACAATTTAAATGCAGCGACAAATCCAGAGTTTGGGAAGGTTGCTTGGCCAGGTTTGCGTAATCCAGTAGCTGTTTCGATTTCAGAAGATGGCGGTCGTACTTGGCCTGTGGGACGTATCTTTGAGAGTGCAGAAGGCTTTATCGGTATTGAAAATAAGACCAATAATGCCCAATATGAATATCCAACACTTTATCAAAGTCAAGATGGTCTGCTTCATTTGGTTTATGCGTATAAGAACCGACTATGTGTGAAGTATGTACGCTTTGCTGTGAGCGATGTTTTTGGAGCTAAACGTGAATCTGAAGGAGTCTACAATCCAACTTCAGGACAAGTTTAATGAAATAGCATTTGACTGGTAGTTGATTTTCAGCTGCCAGTTTTTTGCATATTTGGAATAAATAAATATCTGTAAATGAAAAATGTCATATAGTGGAATTAAAATGTGGGACAGATCATTCCATGTTATACTATAGCTAAGAATAATTGGAAGAGAGGGTGGCATATGTTTGACACAACTGAGATGGGAGCATTGTTTAAAAAGTTTAGATTATCCAAAAATTTAACACTAAAAGATGTAGCAGGGGATTTTTTATCGGTTTCTTTTTTATCTAAATTTGAACGGGGCGAATCAGAAATCTCCTTGTCACGCTTCTTACTCTTGCTTGAAAAGTTGGATGTAAGTATTGAGGAGTTCTACGGTATTTTAGCCAATGAACGAGCCACTGCTACTGAGAAACTATTAGATAAGGTTAGCCCAGCGTTTTATCAAGGAAATTCTTTTGCACTAGAGAAATTTTATCAAGCTGAAATGAAAAAATATGAGGAAACCAAACAAAAAACTTTTCTATACAATGCAATTATGATTGAGTCCTTCTTAGTCAATCTTACCAATCAACCTATAGCAAATGAAAAAATGATGGCAATTTCTGATTACCTCTTTTCAATTGAACAGTGGGGCAAGCGTGAATTAATTATTTTTGGCAATAGTTTGTCTGCGTTAAATGATAAAGTAATCGAAGCTTTAGCGCGTGAAATTCTCTTTAAGACCACGCTTTTTGGCAGTAATGAGGCAAATCAAAAGGCCAGAATTGAACTGTTAATCAATATTGTGGCCATTTTTTTAGAGAGAGATTTATTGGATTTAGCAAAGAATTACTTAGAACTTCTACAACAACTGGGAATTCCGGAAACAGCACTTTATGATCGTATGGAATATCAATTTGTTTTGGGAATCTACTTATTTAAGTCTGGTAAAAAAGAACAAGGAAAGCAAAAAATGACGGCGGTTTTAGCTACTCTCAAAACATTAGAAGCAGAAAATTTAAGATTAGCCCATGAGCGTGTTTATGAGGAACTAATAAATTCCACTATATGACAATTTTTAAGTAATCTGTTGAACATACCTTACACTAGGCCTATGGAAGATTAACTTCTATAGGTTTATTTTAGTGGAGGTCAAGGATTATGAAAAAATATTTATTCGCCTATAAATTTTCAAATCTAGTATTGATGCTACTTTTGGCATTGCAGTCAGCGAGTCTCGTATTGGCATCAGTCATGCTGTCAGTGATGACCGATGCATTAGTGAAAAAAGATTTTTATGGCTTTCTCTTTTGGATAGGGTGTAATTTGGCGGCATACCTAGGTTACTTGTTGCTGATTTATGTGTGTACCGTTTTTCAGACATGGTTAATACAGAAGATGAGTATCTTGATTCGCAATGATTATTTGCAAAAAATGCAGCAGGCGCCTTTTCAAAGTTTTAAGCAAAAGGATCAAGGAGAGCACTTGTCGATTTTAAATAATGATATTCAAATTATTGAACAATCAGGATTTGCAAGTTTTTATAGTTTACTATCAACGGTTTTTACCACGCTTTTTTCAATTGTAGCGTTATTAAATTTTGATTATCGGATTGTTGTTTTGACAATTGGGTTAACGTTAGCACTAACTTATTTACCACAACCGTTTGCTAAGAGGATGGAGCGTGTGATGGGCGATTTTTCTATAGCGAATGAAGGCTTTGTGGCAGCAATGACCGATCAATTAGCGGGGTATTCGACGTTATATTATGCTAGTCAAAAGCAAGTAATTAGTCAACAGTTTTTGAAAATCATGCGTCACTTCATGGCTGAAAAGATGAAATTTACCCAAAAAAGTACCGCAATTGAAGTTGTGATGGCACTCTTTTCAATTATCGGTCAAGTTGGCGTGTTATTGCTGACGGGCTTTTTGATTGCGCTTGGTCAAATTTCAATAGGAGCAATTTCTTCTGTGGGGCAAATCGCGGGAAATATTTTTAATTCACTGACGACCTTTAATCAGTTGCGTGTCTCGATGGAATCCGTGCGACCAATATTTCAAAAATTTCATTCAGAAAGCCAGATACAACGTCGTGAATTTACCGGAAATTTCAAGCAAATTCAATTGGAAAAAGTCGGTTATCAGTTTGGCAACCATGCTGTATTTACCAATTTATCTTTAAACTTGGAACGTGGGAAGAAATATGCCATTGTTGGGCAGTCTGGCAGTGGCAAATCAACTTTACTTGCATTACTATTGGGAAATTTACGCGATTATCACGGCAAAATTTTTTATAACGAGACTGATTTACAGACGTTAGATGAAAATAGTTTGCTAAAAAGAATCAACTTTGTGAGCAATCAGACGCATATTTTTCACGATACTTTGCGAAACAATTTAACTTTGTGGGATGAAAAGATAACAGATGCACAGTTGCTTTGCCTATTGGAACAAATGAATTTAACCGATTTTCAAAATAAGTTAGCTGAATCAATCAATGAACATTCACTTTCCACTGGACAAAAACAGCGCATTGGCCTTATTCGCGCTTTGTTGCATCCGCGTGAGATTTTGATTTTAGATGAAGCTTTGGCCAATTTAGATCAGCAAAATGCCGAGAAAATTGAGCAACTGTTCTTGCAACAATCGGATTTAACCTATCTAACCATTACCCATCATCTAACACCTGAACGTACTGCTTACTTTGATGAAGTCGTGCGTTTGGAAGCGTGAAAAAGGATAAACTGTAGTAAAATGGCAATAGAAATGAGGGATGATGGATAAAAAAATAGAGATTTTAAATTTGGAAAAAGAAAAGGAAAAAGAAGCGGCATTAAAATATCTGCAAGAAACAATCGATGCCAATTATTTGGAAATGAAGAAAGGTAACTATTATACGCTAGATGAATTGGAGCAAGCATTGTTCTATGATACACCTCACAATACGCGCGACTAGGCAAGCAGGCGTTCTCTATGTTAAAATGGACAACAAAGAGTCTAAAGAGATAGGTGAGGCCGATGGAAATTTACGAAAAAGCCCCAGCGAAGATTAATCTTGGACTGGACGTATTATACAAAAGAGCAGATGACTATCATGAGCTTAAGATGGTAATGGCTAGCGTGGATTTGGCTGACCATTTGAAGATTGAGTCCCTGCCAACTGATGAGATTATTGTCACAAGTAATAAAGCCTTTTTGCCGGTCGATAAGCGCAATAATGTCTATCAAGCTGCAGAAATTTTAAAGGAGCGTTATCAGATTCAAAAAGGGGTCAAAATCACGATTGAAAAACGCATTCCGGTAGCAGCTGGTTTGGGTGGTGGTAGCAGTGATTGTGCCGCAGCCTTGCGTGGATTGAATCGTTTGTGGGACTTAGGATTATCTATGGATGAGTTAATCGAAATCGGCATGCAAGTGGGTACCGATGTGCCGTTTTGTTTGCATGGAACGACCGCAAAAATCAGTGGTAAAGGCGAAATTGTGGAACCCATTGTCTCGATGCCGCAGTGTTGGGTGGTTTTGGTCAAGCCTAGAATCAGTGTATCGACCCGTAAAATCTTTCAAATCGTGGATGCGACCCAGCTTGAGCATGTGCCGATTGATGATTTGATTGCCGCGATTGAAGCCCAAGATTATCAGGCGATGATTGCAAATATGGGCAATAATTTGGAAAGTGTGACGATTCAAAAATATCCCGTTGTCCAAAAAATGAAAGATAAAATGTTGAAATTTGGTGCCGATGTGGCGGTGATGAGTGGCAGTGGGCCGACTGTCTTTGCCTTATGTCAGAAATATTCGCGTGCCCAAAGAATCTACAATGCCCTCAAAGGTTTCTGTGAGGAAGTGTATCTTGTGCGGACATTACCATAATTAAAAAGAGAAAATTTTGTTTGACGACAAGGTTTTCTCTTTTTTTTGCGTATGTATTAAGTAGAGGTGATGTCGATGCTTTTGGCGATGAATGAACAGCAAATCATGACTTATGCGCATCAAGCAAAGCGCAGTCAACATTATTTTTGTCCCGCTTGTAAGCAGCAAGTTCAGTTAAAACGAGGCAAGCATAAAATCGCTCATTTCGCTCATTTCAAACACCAGGCATGTGAGAGTTTTAGTGAAGGAGAGACGGCCGAGCATTTACGCGCCAAAAATCAGCTTTATCAATGGTTGTTACAGCAAAATTTGCCCGTACAGATGGAGGCTTATTTGCCACGATTAAAGCAGCGACCGGATCTTTTAGTAGGAAAAATTGCCATAGAAATGCAGTGTTCCCCGTTATCTACCACACGTTTTCAAGAGCGTAATCATGGCTATTTTTCTAATAATTATCATCCTTGGTGGCTAGTAGGACGCAAATTACAGCCTAAAAAACATCAATTACGTCCATTGGTGAAGGCGATGATTTGTCGTGGTAGAAAACAAGCGGCTTTTCAATTTTATGGATTTGATGAAAAGTGTAAAGTCCTTTTATACTATAGTAATTTACGTTGGCATTATCGTCGTGGGTACTTCTATGATTGTAACGAGATCCCTTTGGCTGATTTGAAGTTGAAGTCAGTGTTTCAATTGCAGCTGCCACCTGTACAGTCTTTTTCGTGGACGGTGAAGGAATACCAATTTTATTTGCAAAATCAGTTATTTAATCGACAACAACATATTATGGATTTACAAGAGTTTTGCTATCTCCATCAGCAAAATCTCCTCGCTTTACCTGGTTGGTGCTATTTGCCAAGTCCTTATCACGTCTTGTTTGAGCACAATTTGTTGATTTTACGGATGTTGTATTTACAGACAGGTGACTATCCGTCTTGGCTAAAAGCATTAAAAAATTTTTCTTTTACTTGGGATTATCCGTTTTTGAATCAAGCAGAAATATTAGAGGAAATCTTTATCGAATGCGAAAAATTAAGTGCAAACCTTTTTTCAAATGAAAGAGATGTGTTATAATACTTAGAGATGATTAAAATTTAATTATACGAGGTGTTTGTATGTCAGAAACAAAACAATTACCATTACGTTCTGAAGTGCCAGAAGAATTAACTTGGGACTTATCTGTCATTTTTAAAGACGATGCAGCCTTTGAAGAAGCATTTGCCGCATTAACTAATCGTTTGACAGAAGTAAGCAACTATCAAGGAACACTAGCTAATGGTGCCAAAGCCTTTTTAGCAGCTTTAGAATATTGCTTAGATGTGATGCGCCAATTAGAAACGCTTTATGTTTACTCTCATTTACGCAATGACCAAGACACTACCAACGCGACAGATCAAGCCTTGCATTCACGTGCCAATGCCTTAGTCGCTAAAGCTAGTGAAGCCATTGCCTGGTTTGAACCTGAAGTATTAGCATTAGAGGATGCAAAAATTTGGGGTTATTTCGATGAATTACCAGAATTAGCTTTATACCGCCATTATATCCAACAAATCGTGGACAATCGCGAACATATTTTACCAGCGGAACAAGAAGCATTATTAGCTGGTGCCGGTGAAATTTTTGGCGCTGCAGCAGATACTTTCTCTGTTTTAAACAATGCCGACCTAGAATTTCCGGTGATTGAAGATGAAAAAGGCGAAAAAATCCAATTATCTCATGGCGTATATGGTCAATTATTAGAAAGCACTGACCGTCGTGTACGTAAAGATGCCTTTGAAGGTTTGTATAAAGTGTATCAACAATTTGCACGTACCTTTGCATCCACTTTAAGTACTAATGTGAAACGCCATAATTATGCTGCAAAAGTTCGTCATTTCGAATCTGCCCGTCAAGCAGCATTAAGTGGCAACCATATTCCAGAAAGTGTGTACGAAACTCTAGTTAGCGTGGTTAACGAAAACTTGCCATTGTTACATCGTTATATGGCTTTGCGCAAACGTTTATTAAACCTAGACGAATTGCATATGTACGATGTCTACACACCACTTTTAGGTGAAAGTTCATTGAAATATACTTATGAAGAAGCAACCGAACAAGCGATGAAAGCATTAGAACCAATGGGCGAGGAATACTTAGCTGTGGTGAAAGAAGCTTTTGAAAACCGCTGGATTGACGTGGTGGAAAATAAAGGCAAACGCAGTGGTGCTTATTCTTCTGGCTGCTATGACACTAATCCGTACATTTTGATGAACTGGCATGATACTTTAGATCAATTATTTACTTTGGTTCATGAAATGGGACACTCTATTCATAGTTATTTCACACGCAAAAACCAACCTTATGTTTATGGAGATTACTCTATTTTCTTAGCTGAAATTGCATCAACGACAAATGAAAATATCTTAACAGAGTACTTATTGGAAACACAAAAAGATCCTAAAGTGCGTGCCTTTGTCTTAAATCATTATTTAGATGGCTTTAAGGCAACTGTTTTCCGTCAAACCCAATTTGCGGAATTTGAACACTTTATTCATGTGGAAGATGCCAAAGGTACACCATTAACTGCTGAATTCTTAAATGATTATTATGGAAACTTAAACAAACGCTACTATGGCGATGCAGTGACAAGCGATCCACAAATCAGCTATGAATGGTCACGTATCCCTCACTTCTACTACAATTATTATGTTTATCAATATGCAACTGGCTTTAGTGCTGCCTCTGCCTTAGCGAAGAAGATTCTAAGCAAGGAAGAAAATGCCTTAGAAAACTACTTGAACTATCTAAAAGCTGGTAATAGTGACTACCCAATCGAAGTGATGAAAAAAGCCGGCGTAGATATGACTAAAGCAGATTATCTAAAAGAAGCCATGCAAGTCTTCGCACAACGCCTAGACGAACTAGAAGCATTGGTGAACGAATTAGAAAAGTAAAAACAAGGTCGTGAAGCAGCTTGGAAAGACATGAATTTCACAATGTCTAGCTGCTGAACACCGATTAATATGCTCGTAAATCAAATCAAAAAACAAGCAGTCCGTGATTGTTGGATTGCTTGTTTTTTGAATTTTAAGATAAAAAAGTTTGTACGAGAAATTGGCCGAAACTAAACCCGTGTTTGAGCGGAAAAACCATTCCAGAGTAAAACAAGAGAATTGTGTAAAAGAAATTAACCACGACGGAAATTCTTTGATAGCGAATGGTCAGCCAAATCACGAGTTGATACAAAGTGAAAAATAAAATACCACAAAATAGCGCGACCCATAAACTACCTAATTGTACGGGAATACTTACAGGTGAAATAAAGGCTGCACAAAGTAAAAACAACAGTGCGGAGTAGGTAAAATAAATGACCGCTCGCTTAGCATAAACTTGGAAGATGCCTTGACTGGAAAGCTCGAGATATTTGATTTGATCGGTGCGGATTTCATATTCTAATTCTTCATTGGCTAAAACAATCATATTGGTAAAGGCAAAGAAGAGTAGATATAAAAAGAGATTCACCTCAGGATTTCCTTTTAAAATCAGTAAGGTCCCGCATAAAAAGATGACTAAATACAGTCCATCTGAGAAGCTGTCAAAGCCATAGCGTTTTTTATTATAGATAAAGCGCAGGAATTCATTATACATTGAAAATCGCTCCCTTCTTTTTTGCGTGTGAAAAGAGGGCATAAAAGACGAGTAGGCCAATCACCCAATAAATAATTGCGTATAGACTAAGAATGCTCGCTGTAGCCAAATTCGGTTGTAGAATAAAGGCGCGTAAATACTGATAAGGAAACAAATGTGCAAGAACATCATTGGTAGACTGCGTTAAAATCCCGGTAAAAAAGAGCATAAAATATGAAATTAACCCTGTAACACTTGAAGTGCGACTATATAAAAGGCTAAATCCGGCAAATCCTAAGCCCATTCCATACAGGCCAAAAATAACCACAAAGCAAAGTAGAAAAATCAGGAGGCTACCTGCAACGCCATGATAAAACGGTACTTTCATAACGAAGGCAATCAATAAGAATAGTGGAATCGCCTTTACCAAATCAATTAGCATCTGCACAATGATTTTTAACAATAAGACACTAACTAAACTTTTGCGACTTTGAATCACGCTGATGAGAGTGCGATCATAGACTTCATCTTCTACAAAAAACGTTGGATGCGTGATACTGTGGGTGGCAAAATACCAGGTAAATAGCAAGAAAAAGAGTGCTTCCACAGATTGATGGCCTGTAAAATAATCTAAATAACCCGAAACCATAATCACGATGGAGAGGTTAGCAAAAAGTAAGTTTAATTTAAATTGGCCCATTTCTTGCAACTGGCGGAAAAATTCACGCGTTAAATCACTTAAACTCATGCAATCACCTCGTATAAAATGTCATCCATATCTTGCAATTCAACCTTAAAACTCAAGACTTTAAATTCACGTAAAATCTCATCTTTTTGCGTTTCTTCTTTACAAGTAAACTGTATCGTTTCTTGCGTTTCTTCAAAGTGAAGTTCAGGAAATTTTGCTTGCAAGGCTGCTTTGCTTTCTAATGGGCAGGTAAAATGATAACTCAACCAATCTTGTTCACGGCCAAATAATTGTGTAAATGATCCATCCTTGGTGAGTTTGCCTTGGTTCATAATTAAGATTCGACTGGCAAACTCTTTGGTGAAGGTAAAATCATGGGTGGTCATAATGATGGTTAAATCGCGTTTTTGCTGGATTTTGGCTAAAGTTTCTCCTAATCTACGCTTGCTGACTACATCTAAGCCATTGGTCGGTTCATCTAAACAGAGAATTTCTGGTTGGCATAAAAGAGCGATAATTAAGGAGAGTTTTTGGCGGTTCCCCTGAGAAAGCTCAGAGACCAAGGTGTTTTGATACGGAGTGAAATCAAACCATTCGAAATAGTCTAACATTTCTTGTTGCACTTGTTTGACCGAGAGTTGGTTTAGTTTCAAAAAATAGTGGATATTTTGCATGGCAGTCAAATAGTCATAATAGCCACGTCCGCTTTCTAAGACGAATTTGACTTTTTGGTGGATATGACGGTCGGTATTTGCCAGACCATCGACGAAAATCGTGCCCTGATCTTGATTAAATAACCCAGAAATAAGTTTGATTAAAGTGGATTTCCCAGCACCGTTCATCCCCATGACTGCCACAGTTTCCCCTTTATGAATGGTTAATTGTTCAATATTTAATACTTCTTTGTGATGAAAGCTTTTCACCACCTTGTTTAGTTCAATCATTTTTAACTCCTAATTATTTTTTTATGTCACGGATAAATTGCTTACACTTTATGCTATTAATTGATAAGACTTATCCTTTTTTGATAGTATCATGAAAAAGTTTAACGTGAAAATTTTTTACATATATGAAAATCTATAAGAATAAGAAACGTTATAAATGTTTGTTTAAATGCTCAATAAAATTTTCAGCTAGATTCTCGCTATCGACAAATTGAAATAATTCAATACATTTTTTCATTTCGAGTAAGGCATTTTGATCTTGAAATTTCTTAAACTTGTAAAAATTTTTTGCATATTTAAATACAAGTCTTTCGTATATTTCTGCTTCTTGAAAGTAGGCAAGTTCCAACTGCTTTTCAAAATAATGAGCATCTAACCATTCATCAAGTTCAATACAGCAGATATAAGCGTTCACATTCATAGAAGTAATAATTCGGCGATATTTTGGAATGTTTGTATATAAATCTGTTCGGCGGTTCATCTCTTTTAGCAGAATCATTCTTGTTTGATGATTCATTGCCTTCATAGAATTTGAAAAAAGTAAGAGTTCATACATTCCCCAGTCATCAATAGAAAGAAGATAGTCGGATAAATAACGGATATCTTCTTCAGTGTAAAGTTTTTCACCGGATAAATCATACAAGCATATTTGGATGAGAATATTGGATAATTTTTTATTTTTATCAGTAATATTTTGTTGTGTATTCAGCAATTTTTTTAAAGCTTTATCATTTCTAGTTGTTGAGTATTCGTTGATTTTTAGTAACAATTCATTCAAAGGGGACATTTTATAGTTATTAACAGCATACATAAATTCTTCAAGCGATATATTTAATTCATTTAACGAATATAGAAACTTAAATATTGTTAAATCAGAAGTTCCATTTTCAAACCTAGATAATTGAGCAATCGATAGGGATTCATTGGCAATATTTTTGAGCGTCAAATGTCTAGATTCTCTAAATTTTTTGAAATATTTTCCTAAATTATTCATTGAGTAACCTCGTTTGCATATATGAGAATTTTAAAGTTGAGATAATCAGAAAGATATCTGTGAATTTTTTTGTATGTGTGATTCAAGTTGGGACAGGCTTCTTTTAATCGTTCTTTCATTTAATTATATAGTAATGTTAATATATGAACAATACAAAAAAACAGACGCACCTAATTTGTTGGTACGCCTGTTCAAGGAGTTAAAAATGAAAAAGTGTTTATAAGGGTTGTTGTTATTGGGATACTTATATAGTAATAGAGAAATATGAAGAAACTTTGAATAAATCGTTAGGAATGTGTAAAGACGCGCATTCTTCATTTTTTTCTTTGCAACTTCACTGTCTAAACAACGAAAAGCTAAACAGCATTGAGCCATTTAGCTTTTCATACAAGGAGTTAAAAATGAAAAAGTGTTTATATAGGGTTGTTTATTGGGATACTTAAATCATAAAGCAGAAGTGTGAAGAAACTTTGAACAAAAAGTAAAAAAAGTTTTCAAAAAAATCTATAGTCATTTTCCTTGACGCTTGCGAAACTATCTGCTAAATTAGGGAATGCTGGATAAATCGGAATATTACGATTTACGTTCCGATTTAGATTTACAACCTAAGGAAAGGACTAATAAATAATAAATGAAGCGAATTTTAGCTGTTATTACATTAATATTTACGATAGGGCTGTTGGCTGGTTGTCAAAATCAGGAAAAAGCGAGTCAATCAGAAAATCAAAAAGTCCAAGTCATGGCGACGTTTTATCCAATGTATGCTTTTTCTAAGGCGGTAGTAGGCGAAACAGGTGAGGTAAAGTTACTGATTCCTGCAGGGACAGAACCGCATGACTATGAGCCAAGTGCCAGAGATATTGCAAAGTTAAATGAAGCGGGCTTGGTCGTGTATAATAGTAGCCATTTTGAGACGTGGATGGCTGATGTGAAGCAAAATATTGACGCTAAGCACACGCAACTTGTAGAAGCTAGCACCGGCATTCAGTTGCTAAGTGGCGAAGAAGAACATGAACATCAGGATGAAGAAGCCGATGAACACGATCATGACCATGGCGATGTCAATCCCCATGTTTGGCTCGATCCGGTCTTAGCGCAAAAAGAAGTGAGTAATATTCAAAAAGCATTAAGCAAGCGATATCCAAAGTATCAAGCAACCTTTGAGAAAAACGCTCAAGACTATATCAAAAAACTACAAGCTTTGGATCAACAATATCGCGAGGCTGCACAAAAAGCGACGAATAAAACGTTTGTCGTACAACATGATGCTTTTGTTTATTTAGCGAAACGTTATGGCTTAGAGCAAGTGGCGGTTACTGGGCTTTCTCCAGATGAAGAGCCTACACCAAGTCGTTTAGCTGAGTTGAAAAAATATATTCAAAAAGAGCAGATTCATACGATTTACTTTGAGGAAAATGCTTCAGCCAAAGTAGCGAAAACCCTAGCCAAAGAAACTGGGGTACGCTTACTAGTTTTAAATCCGCTTGAAAGTTTAACCAAAGACCAATTGGCAGATGGCGAGGATTATCTCAGCGTGATGCAAGAAAATTTACAAGCTTTACAAAAAACCTTGAATGAAAAGTAGGTGAAAAGATGCACTATATTGAAGTCGAAAATTTGAGCTTTTACTATGATGAAGAGCCAGTCTTAACCGGGATAAATTATCATGTTGATGCGGGCGAATTTGTTACTTTAACCGGGGAAAATGGTGCGGCGAAATCGACCTTAGTGAAGGCGACATTGGGCTTATTAAAACCAAAGACAGGCACAGTGACGATAGCAAAAGAAAATATTGAGGGCAAGAAACTCAGTGTGGGCTATATTCCACAACAAATCGCCTCGTTTAACGTTGGTTTTCCAAGTACGGTTTTAGAATTGGTGCAGTCAGGGCGTTTTCCTAAAGATCGCTGGTTCAAACGCTTGACGGACCGCGACCATGAGCATGTGAAAAAAGCTTTGGATGCAGTGGGAATGTGGGAGATGCGCCATAAAAAAATCGGCGAGCTCTCCGGTGGACAAAAGCAACGAATTAGTCTTGCGCGGGTGTTTGCGACTGATCCAGATCTTTTCATTTTGGATGAACCAACGACCGGGATGGATGAAAAATCACGCAATAATTTTTATAAGTTATTACGACATAGTGCCCATCAACACCAAAAAGCGATTTTGATGATTACCCATGATCATGAAGAAATCAAAAATTATGCAGACCGCCAAATTCATTTGGTGCGAAAGGAGGATTCCCCATGGCGTTGCTTTCATATGAATTCATGAGACGAGCCTTTTTAGCGGCGATTTTTATCTCAGGTATTGCACCGATGTTAGGGGTATTCTTAGTTTTACGCCGTCAATCTTTAATGGCCGATACTTTATCACATGTTTCATTAGCGGGGGTGGCACTGGGCTTTTTCCTTAATTTAAGTCCAAATATCACGACTTTGCTGATTGTGATTTTAGCGGCGATTTTACTGGAATATTTGCGCAGTATGTTTCATAGTTATTCCGAGATTTCGGTGGCTATTTTAATGTCAGGTGGACTAGCCTTAGCGCTTGTTTTGATGAAATTAAGCGGAGGCAATTCTTCAACGAGTATTCAGTCCTACTTATTTGGTTCGATTGTGACAATTACCAATAGCCAAGTATGGTTTTTAGGCATTTTATTCGTAGTGATTTTCTTGAGTTTCTTGCGTTTTCGCCGACCAATGTATATTTTAACCTTTGATGAAGCCACGGCCCATGTCGATGGGTTGCCGGTGCGCTTGATGTCGATGTGTTTTAATATTTTAACTGGGGTGGCGATTGCGATTATGATTCCGATTGCTGGTGCGTTATTGGTTTCAGCAATTATGGTTTTACCGGCAGCAACAAGTTTACGAGTGGGCAAAGGCTTTAATCAGGTCATTTACTTAAGTATGTTGATTGGTCTAGTTGGAATGTTAAGTGGTTTGATGAGTTCCTTTTACCTAGATACCCCTCCAGGAGCGACAATTACGCTGATCTATATTGCGATTTTCTTGGTGGCTAATGTGGTGCGTATGCTAGTCATTCAAGCAAAACGAAAATAAGTGAGAACAATCCAAAGTTAAGCAGTATCATCTTAGCTTTGGATTTTTTTTTGGTGTGCCAAGTATGGTGCAATTCTAACTGGTGTAAGTCCAGACACGGGTATTTACCGCCAAGTGTAGCTAAGTGCCAGCCAACAGCAGCAATGCCTAGGCAGAGAAAGCGGTGTAGCAAAGTCAACCGGCCTACGAACAGAAACTGAATACGAGGCTAAATGGTGGATGAGATTTCTTAACAAATCGAAGTCCAAAAGGTAAACGTAAAACTAAGACAGTAAATCCAGAGGTTGTGTGACGAAAGAATTGCATCTTACCTTGGGAGGCCCAGATAGCATGAAAGATTTCATGTGCGAAAGAAGCTTATATCTGGGAGTCAGCTGAAGTCATAGTACTGATAATAGACGCGTCAGGAAGGACTGAATGTCATTATATTGCAAATCGCTCGAAGTAAAGTCTGGATGGTTTGGATTCGAGGATATGCCCAACAAATTGAAACGTATGTCAATGGAGGCAAAAAGTAGAGACAGTTATATCCAGATAATTCTACACAGAGATGGAGGAGCAACAAGTGGAGTTAATCGAACAGACAATGTGGGATGAGCGTCGTTAACTTTCTCCTATCGCCAGAAGTGCTAGAGAAGAAAATAGGGAATAAACCCGCACTAATCAACCCACTAATATACTATGAGAAACAACGCTTGAGTCTATAATGATGTAGCGCCGTATACGAGACCCGTACGTACGGTGCAATGAGAGTGTGAGGAATAAGAACTCACTCTACTCTATTCAAATGAAGTCTTGAATAATACTTAAGACATCTGTCCAAGTGAGGATGTCACAGGTTTCAACTACTTGTAAATTTCGATGTTGATAGTCGATGGAACGGATTTGATGAGTCACGATTTGTCCAGTGATTTTTCTCGGTGACTTGATATCAACGTAGGTAGGATAAGGTCTAATGGTAGACGTAATGGGGCAGACTAAGCAAAAACCAGTGTATTGATTGAATTCGTTGCGACTAAGTACTAAAGCGGGTCTTCTTTTTTTATTTCTTTTCCTCTAGATGGATCAAAGTCTAGCAACACGATTTCTCTTTGTTTTGGATAAGGCATCAATACTCATCCCCCTCAGGTTTCATAGTGTCCCATTCAAGCGATTCATCAGATAAATCTGCGCTAAAACCAGTCCATTGGTCTTTATCTGCAAAAATATCTTCCTGCTTAGGTTTTAAAATATACGTATCCTCAACTTTGTAAACACTGTATTCTTCTCCGACTTTAGGGGCGATTTCTTTTGGAAAAATTGTTCCTACAGAATTTCCGATTTTTCTAGTGGTAATCTTCATGTAAAACACCTAACTTTCAAACGTAATGTTAAATTGAATTTAACACACGTTGTGGTAAAACACAAAAAAAGATTTTTTTGTTAAATTGGTCTAGACAAATACGAGGTTTGATGCTAAAATTGGTATGTACCAATAATAAAAGGAAAGAGTGAGAAAGATGAAAGTAGTAAAAGTAACCAATGCAAATGAAGGTGGCCAACAAGCCTTTGAATTATTAAAAGATTGTCTAGCACAAGGAAAGAAAACTTTTGGTCTAGCAACAGGGGGCACACCAGAAACCCTGTATCAAGAAATGGTCAAAAGTGATTTAGACTTTTCTGATTGCGTTTCAGTCAATTTAGATGAATATGTGGGCTTAGGTGGCGAAAATGAGCAAAGTTATCGTTACTATATGAATGATCACTTATTTAATCACAAACCTTTTAAAGAAACCTTCGTACCAAATGGATTGGCTGAAGATTTAGTGGCTGAATGTGCGCGCTATGATGAAGTGATTGCGACTCATCCAATCGATTTTCAAGTTTTAGGAATTGGGGAAAATGGTCATATCGGCTTTAATGAACCAGGCACGAGTTTTGATGTGACAACTCATGTGGTAGACTTAACGCCATCAACAATTTCAGCCAACCAGCGCTATTTTGCAAGCCGCGAAGAAGTACCAACTCAAGCGATATCTATGGGGATTAAATCCATTATGCAAAGTAAGCAAATTGTTCTTTTAGCCTTTGGTGAGAAGAAAGCAGATGCCATCCAAAAAATGGTAGAAGGACCAGTAACATCGGATGTGCCAGCGAGTGTCTTACAAAATCATCCAAATGTAACAGTGATTGTGGACGAAGCAGCTGCAAGTAAATTAAATTAACATTGACACGAGCCGAAAAAGTGGATTTCTTTCCGTTTTTCGGCTTTTTTGACAGTTAAATGCATGGTAATAGCGATTTACAAAAGGTTGTCAAAGATATACATGGTATTCGCTAATGTTGAGACAGTTTTCATTATCGGAAGCTATATATTGAAGTTAATGATTGATTGCGGAAAAATGTTTTAATTGAAGTTACGGATTTACCTTATCTTGCTCTTGTTTTTTTATAATTGAAAATGTTAAAATGAGATAAAACGGTTTCGATTTATAAAAAAGGAGATGAAAAAGATGAACTATCCGTTATTGGCGCATAAAATGCCGGAAAGAATCAAAAAAGTTTGGTGGTGGACTTGGTTAGTAGAAACAATCGTCGCTCTTTTGCTTGGTGGTGTCGCGTTTTTAATCTATCATTTTATTTGGCATAATCAATGGTTATTTTATGGTTTGTTGGTGTATTTGACAGTGGTTATCGTAAAATCAATTGTAGATTTGGTCTTAATTCCTTATCGTTATACTTTTCATCGTTATGAATTGGCGAGTGAAGATTTAGCTTTTCAGGAAGGGTTTATTTTCCGTTCGACGACTTATGTACCTTTAAATCGTATCCAACATATTGAAACGGAGCAAGGTCCCTTCTTACGTCATGAAAACTTGATGGAGTTGGTGATTCATACTGCAGCGACGAAGCATAAAATTTTAGGTTTGGATGTCGATGAAGCCCAACAACTTCGCGCGCAAATTATCGAGATGGTAAGGCAGGCGAAAGAAGATGTCTAAGAAAAATCATTATTCAAAACTGTATTTACTTTTTGCGCCTCTTCGTTCTTTAGTCAAATTGATTTGGCAAATTGTTCTCCTGTTTGTATTAAGTAGTTTTTTTGGTAAGGATCGTGATTACTTATCTAACCCTCATTTTTGGCTATATGTCTCATTAGCTTCTTTAGGGATTTTTGCTTTAGCTGTAGTTTATCATATAGCTTGTTACTTAACGCAAACATATGAACTGACAGCGGATGCCTTGATTTTTCGCAAAGGTATTTTTGTCAAGCAAGAAATCATTGTCCCTTATGAACGAATGCAAACAATCAAGAAAAATCAATGGTTTTATATGGTGCCGTTTGGATTGGTTCGTTTGATGGTCGAAACAGCTGCACACTCTGGAAAAGAAGCGGAGGTTGATTTGCCGTTAGTTCCGTATGCTTTGTATGATGAATTGCAAGCAAGACGTCGTGATGAAACGCTGATGAAACCTAAAGAAAAAGTGCAACAAGCAGACTTTGCACTATCTTCTAAGGATTTACTGATATTTGCTTTAACCGAATTGACCTTGTTAGCGCCAGTTTTCTTGATGTTGGGTGCTTTGGAATTTATCCCAGATAGTTTGCAAGATCGCTTATTAGGTAATTTTAGCCATATGATTATTCTTGCGGCGGTGGGCTTCTTTTGCATCGCTTATCTGCTTTGTGCCATCTATATGATTTTAAAAACGGTGCTTAAATATGCCGATTTCCAAATTTTTCAGGAAAGTACTGGGGCTTTGCGAATTGAATATGGATTGATTGAACAAAAGTCGCAAGTGATTCCAATGAGCAAAATTCAAGGTGTGCGTATCAAGCAAAATATTTTTCGCCTATTTTTAGGGTTGGTCAGTGTGGACTTACTGATTGCAGGTGGTCAAGAAAAACAAGAAGGTGAAAAAGAATCCCTAACTACCCATCCGATACTAATTCCCGTAACAAAGGCGAGTGAAGTGGAGAATTATTTGACACATTTTTTACCCGATTTTGATTTTCAGGTGGCCTTAAAAGAAATGCAGCAATTGCGGTTATGGTATTTTAGTCGTTTTAAATTTTTTGTCATCGCAATTCCGATTGGGGCGTATTTCTTCTTCCATTTTGCGATTTGGCAGTTAGTTTTAGCGATTGTCTTGTTAGCAGCACTTTCATTAGGGTATGCCTATTACCAAAGTAAATCCCAAGCTTATGGGATGAATGAGCGCTTTATTGTTTTTCGCGATGTTCGTTTGTTGGAGCGTGTCCAAACGATTTTGCCACGAAAAAATATTCAAAGTTTAGAAATGCGGACTTCTCGTTGGCTTTATCCTAAACAATTAGGACATTGTAAGTTGAATGTGAAAGCAGGCGATGATGAATTTCATACAGAATTGAATTATTTACCGCTTGCCGATATTGAACAGATGATACATTTTTATCGAAAAAACGCTTAGCTTAGGTGATCAAATGGATGAATTAGAAAAATTGTGGCAACAGTATAGCGCGGAAATGACGTTTAATGTGGGTGTGCTACCGGAAAGCTTAAAGCAACAGGGGACCGTTTTGACTTTTGGACCTAAATCAACGGTGTGCTTGCGCGGAAGTTTCCCTAAATATATTTACTTTGTATTATCAGGAGAAGCAGTAGGACTTAGAGAGTATGTCAATGGGCAAGAATACAGTTATTTCCAGTTAAATGCTGAAAATGGTGTCGTGGGGTTATTGGAAGTACTGGCCCATAAAAAGCATCATATTGCGACAGTGGTGGCAAAAACAGAATTGCAAGTATTACGTTTGCCATCTAGTACAGTGTACCGAAGTTTACAAAATGATTTACCCCTTTTACGTAAATGTTTGGCGTGGTTGGCTCAAGATTTTTACGCTCGTTCTGGCAATGATGGACTTTTTTATTATTCCAAAGCGATTGATCGGGTGCGCTTCTTTTTGGCTAGCTTTTATGAAAAGCATCACCGTAGCAAAGAGCGGCTATTGATTCCGGTATCTTATCAGGAAATCGCGAAGCAGTTAGGTTTGAGTGAGCGTACAGTCGGTCGAAGTATCCAAACTTTAAAGCAAGGTGCAGAAATCGCGGTTGATAAGAAGAAAATATATTTGTCCAACCAGCAATATATGCAGCTCTTAACTAAAATTGAAATTGATTGAGAAAAGATGAGTTTTCGGGCTCATCTTTTTTGATTAGAATTTACTAATCTAACTTTTAAAACCGAATATTTTTGCTATAATCTCTAACAATATACATTTTTAGAAAGGGTGATTTTGATGGAAAAAGCATTATTACAACGTGTTCCAAAAGTAGAGTTACATTGTCATTTAGATGGTTCGATTTCGATGGCTTGTTTAGAGAAAATGGCGAAAAAAGATGGCTATCCTCTGGAAAATTTAGCTAAGGTTCATGCGCCTAAAAAATGTCAAAACTTACAGGCATATTTAGATAGTTTTGATGCTGTATTGCCATTACTACAAAGCGAAGAAAACTTAACAATGGCCGCCTACGATTTAGTTGAGCAAGTGAGTAGAGAGAATGTTCGTTATCTAGAAATACGTTTTGCACCACTTTTACATACCCATCAAGGCTTAAGTGTGTCTCAAATTCTCGATGCTGTATGTCTGGGGATTGAGCAAGGCATGCAAGATTATGAGGTGGAAGTGAATTTGATTATTTCAGCCATGCGTCATCATAGCAATGAACGCAATCTTGATCTTGTAGAAAAGGTCTGTTCGATGCAACAAGCGCGTGTGGTTGGCTTTGATTATGCAGGTGATGAGCGAGATGATTTAGGTGAGCGTGGGGAAGTTGTTGCTTTGGCTAAGAATAAGCAAATGCAAATTACCTTACATGCTGGTGAATGTGGGTGTGCCCATCACGTGGTTGAAGCGATTCATCTTGGAGCGACTCGAATTGGCCATGGTGTAGCGATTAAAGATGACTTAAAAGCTTTATATTTGTGTGTCCAAAAAGGCACATTATTAGAAATTTGTCCGACGAGTAATCTGCAAACTAATGCGGTGGATACAATAGAAAATTATCCTTATCCGCTATTTGTGGAGAAAAAAGTGAAATTTTGCGTCAATACCGATAATCGCACCGTTTCAAATACAAGCTTAACGAATGAATATGCTTTGTTGCAGGAATATTTTGGTTTTGATTTGTCTATGATGCAAAAAACGAATGTTGATGCGATTCAGGCGAGTTTCGCTCATCCAACGACAAAAGAACGAATTCGTTGTGAATTAGAGAAAAAATATCAGGAATTGATGCAAAAAAATAATTAAATAGCGAATGTAATCCTTTTCAATCAGGACAATTGACCTTTTCTAACAAATTAAAGTTGAATATACTATAATTGAAAGATGTTGGAAAGGAGCAAGACCTGATGTTGAAAAATATTCAAGTTTCTCAGTTAGTAAAGATTATTGTGGGGACGTTACTTGTTGCTTTAGGAATTACGTTAATGATTACGAGCCAACTAGGGGTGGATACCTTAAGTGTTGCTCTATTTGGTGTAATGAATTTTATTCCGTGGAAGTTTGGTTATTTAACGTTAACTTTTAATTTAATTATTTTAGCTTTTGCCGTATTTTTTGATCGTCAACAAGTTGGACTTGGTAGTTTTGCGAATGCTTTTGGTGTCGGACTAACGGTTAATGCTTTGACACCTATTTTAACTTCAAACGAGTTTTTAACTAGTCATACATATTTGACCATGGCTTTAGGAATTGTGGTTTATGGTTTGGGTGTGGGTGTTTATGTTTCAGGTAATCTAGGTTCAGCTGCAATAGAGTGTTTAACCATGATGATTGTGAAGGTTACACAATTTCCATTACGCTATGTTCGGATTAGTATAGATGCTTTAATGGTTGTTATTGGTTTATTATTAGGCAGCCAAAGTTTTGGGATTGGCACGATTATTTGTGTCATCACTACTGGTTTTATTATGGAGCGTGTGTTAATATTTTTTGAAAGATTAGAGCACAAAGCCCAAGAAAAGCTGATTTCTCAAGTAAAATAATAGATAAGTCAAAAGAAGTCTTGATGGTTATGCATTGATAGCTATCAAGACTTTTTGTGCCTTTATAGATAAAAAAATCTAGCCCAACATCGTGAACTAGATTTATGTACCAATAAATATTATGCTTTGTTGATGTGTTCAGTAACATCAAATTTGAATTTCTTACCTTCAGAAATATCATCGAATAACTGCTGAACTAATTCGACTAATTCTTCGCGAGTTAATGTGATGATACCAGCTAATAACATGGTGATTAAGCCGTTAACCACAATCCACGCTTCTAAATGTAATAATTCGAAGTCTTCTTTAGGTAATTTGCCGAAACGACGACTTTGCTTAGATAATTCCTTATAGAACTCTACGGAATATTCATACATGATAGGTCCGCCGCCTTTTGGATCAACAAATAAGGCTTTGAATAATTTAGGTTTTTTCAAGGCGAACTCAACATAGTGAACAGGAGCATCTACAATCAAATCACCCGTGATTGGTTGACTCATAAATTTACGTGTTAAATCTGTTTCGATTTTTTGTAATAGTGTTCGTTTTAAGTCTTCCATGTTCTTAAACTCAAGGTAGATTGGCTGTGTAGAAATTCCCATCTTCTTGGCTACGTTTCGGGCGGTAAATTTTTCAAAACCACTCTCTAAAACAACTTCATGTGCCGCTTTCAATATCTGATCTTTTGTATAAACTTTACGACGCATAACATTCACCTCTCATGTCCTTTTCTATATTTTAACTCAAAACATAATAATTTGTAAAGGGGAAACATAAATAAAGTGGTTATTTAAATGAAATTTGAGCTAGTAATAAACATTGATATAAAAATGTTTACAATATTTCTGATTATTTTGGAATTGCTTTCAAATAACTTTCTAAAATTTAGCGCTAAAAACTTATGATAAATATACCTGAATGGATCAAATGCATTAAATAATTGTTAGAAATAGGAAGGATAACTTCGTTGTAGCGCGAGAAGATTATTAGACTTGATAGCGAAGAGAGCTAACTGAATCATCCTAAACGCTTGTATAAGGAAATGCTGAAAAGAATGAGCTTTAGTGTTTTATTATTGTGTATTATAAAATAAAATATAAAATGCTTGAAGTGAAGGGTGAAATTGTATTTTCGTATTATTTAAAAAGGAAATCGCCGAACATAATAACAACTTGTTTTTTTTGACTTTGTATATATTTATCATCGTCTTTGGTTTTTGTTATTATAGGTTCGATGCATCGATGGCGAACGCTTCATTAACAAGTTTGTATTGTTGATGAAGTGGGTTGATGATTCGGTTGTTTGTTATTCCGATTCCTTCGGTTGTGATTTAAAAGTGAATTGTGTTTATTTAAATTTTAATCTTCCTTTAAATATTGAAATACATTTGTTTTTATTTTATAATCCTTTATTGGATGAATTTACGAGTTGGCTATTTTTGCGGTCGATTTAAATTTATTCGTTATTTAACTATACGGAGCGATGCCTGCGAGCTTTTGTTTAGGAAGGAATCTGGCACATTGACGTATATAAACGAAGCACAAAATGGGCTTTGCGTTGCGTATGGATAAATATTAGTAAGGGGGAAGAACATGAATTACAAAAAATGGACAAAGTGGATGACTTGTTTATGGTTAATGCTTTCGATGGTTAGCTACTTTGCTTCAGGAATATGTGTAGTGCATGCACAAGAGGAAGCGCCACCACTAACTATTTCTAGCAAATTAACCAACAACGGTTTTGTTTTAAATGAGACGGTAAATTATCAAAAGTTGGATGCAAGCAAGACTTATATTCTAACTAGTAAACTAATTGATGTTGCTACGAAAAAAGTAGTAGTAACAGATAAAAGAACGAATTTGCAAGCCGATAGTACAGGGAATGGTTCGTGGGAAATAGAATTAAATTTAGGACGTAAAGTAAAGGGTGGCCAAACCTATGATGTAGAATTTCAGATTCGTTCTACTGATGGTGCGGTCAATATGTCTGCAAAAGGGACCCCATTAAAGGTGAATGATTATTTTGGGTATGATGTTAAGAGAGATTATGATCAACAAAACTGGCAGACATTTGGCGTAACTTATCCAGCGTTGGCTCTAATGCACAGTTATGACTTAAATGGTGAAAAGCAAGAATTTGCAGAAGTTGTGTATTGCTTTAATATGCCATATAGTTATCCTGAAACCATTCAAACAGAAAAGAAAGTGAAGTATGAGCGCTATACCTTAGAAGAAGTACGAGCGCAGAATTTAAAGTATTGGGCAACTAAGCCGTTGAGTCAAGAAGATATTGATAAAATTATGCGCATTATTTACTACACTACGGCTAAGAAGAAGGAATTGGTGCAGACGTATTATTTAGATCGTAATGTCAAAGATAAAGATGCAGAAGAAAATATTGATGCAGATATTGATTATACGGTTGATTTACAAAATAAGTGGGTTAAGCCAAATGGTGAAGAAAATGAGAAATTAGTTGACTTAAAAACAAATGCGCGACTATATAGAATAGCGCAATATGCAATTTGGCATGTGACAGATGGATTGGATTTTGATAAAAATGGTTATGTTAGCGAATCCTTTAGAAATAATGAAGCGGTTAAACACCTGCAAGGCTATGATGAAGGAAATCCAAATAAACAGTTTTTGAAGAGTCACGCTTTTGATGATGTAATTGCTCGCTCCATAGCGCAAAAAGCTGGAATACCGATGGAAGATAATTCAGATGAAGAAGAGAGCAGTGGTGGCATTTTCGGTGGTTTAACAGGCGGTATTTTTGGCGGAGGATTAGGTGGTAATATCATTGGTGGTATTGTCGATGGTGCTAAGGACAAACTGCAAGAAGAACTGTATAAGAAAATTTCAACACAAACAGGGATGGATATTTCGGGTGTTAAAGAAGTCGAATTATATCATTTCTTAATCGGCAATGCTCAAGTTGCAGGCGTGAATGAAAATAATAAAGTAGATTTAGGTGCTGTACCAAAGGATAGAGTGTTGAATTTATATTTATCTGATGATGCTAATGGTACTACCTATGATGATATGTTAGGAAAAGAAGTTCCATACCAAAACCTTCTAAGTGCTAGCTTCATTTTACCTCATATGCCAGAACAGCCCGAGGTCGAAGAGAAAAAAGAAGTTGTCTTTAGCAAACAAGATATCGCAGGCAATGAAATTGCAGGTGCGCAAATTCAAATCAAACAAGGTGAAGAAGTTGTAGAAAAATGGACTTCAGCAGCAGGACAATCGCATCAAATCAGCTTAGCACCAGGAAG
>DWVH01000025.1 GCA_019120335.1 Candidatus Enterococcus stercoripullorum | reverse complement strand
TTTTTTTGAAACAAAATTATTTTATAAAAATTTTGACTTGCGTTATTGACAAGGGTAAAATGGTGTTTGTAATAAGTATAATTTTTATTGTTAATTATGCTTATTTTGTCTTGCGATTTATGAATAAAAATGGGAGGAAATGTAATGTTTAAGTCGGAAAAAGAAAAGCGTTACAAATATGGACTGCGTAAAAAACGCGGAGGTGGAGGAGCTGCCTCATACATAATTGGCGCAATGTTGTTTGTTGCTATGGGAATGGCCGTTGCACCACAAGACGTACAAGCTAGTGATACGACTGGCGGAGTGGATAAGTTCACATTCAAGGAAACAGTGCGTCATGATGATGGATTTAACTATGTTGGTTTGCTAAACATGAGATATGAAGGAAATCGTCTGTATTTCGATTTAGCTAAGCAAAGTACAGAAGAATTCGCAAGTGTGCCCGGTAAATCAGGTTATTTTGTTTTCAAATTAAACCCTGAATTGCAGTCTCATATCAAGTATGAAACAGTAAATGGTGAGCAAGTACCTAAATTCAAATCAGAGTTCAGATATGAAATTTGGAGTGGGAAGAACTATATTTATGATCATAAGAATAGTGGATATGAAGGCCTTTTCTATCGTCGTGCAAAGAAGGTTGAACACCCTGGATTAGGAGAAAGTTTTGTGTTCAAGATGGTTAATAAAGATCAAAACACTTCTTCTCCAAAAAAGGCGTATGATAATTATCAAGACCCGTACCAAGGTTTATTCGTTAATGATGATACAGAAAACTATTCTGTTAGTATGTACATTGAGTTTGATAAAGATGTTAAAACATTATTGAATGAAAACAAAGATGTTGAAAACTTTATTCAAATGGTCACTTATGGTCCTTATGGAAATATTATGGATAATGGACGTATCAGAGATGTATTAACCTTAACCATGAATGATGAGAATCCTAGTCCATTAGCGAAAGTATGGAACGGTAAAGGTTCAGATCATTATTTTGCCCCGAATCAATCAACGATGCAGGCTTCGTATGATCCGCGATATAATGCGATAGTTCTTGACTTAGCTTATGAACCTGATTATACGGGGATGGATTATAAGTTAGTTAATTTGTTAATGACTGATCCTGTGATTCAGAAAAATGTTTCTCGTTTAGAAATTATGCGTTTAGGTAAATATGGTACTGGTTGGGATTCCTTAGCTTTGCAGGGACAAGGTTATGGACCAGCGGTATTTTCAACCGACCCTGCGGCATCTAATAACCCAAATCCTAAGGACAGTGATCCTGCTAATTCAATTGCATTGAACAATTATAAAGCGGATTATGAAGAAGCACGAACGGCAGCAAAAATGTTTGATGAAACTCCAGGATGGGCATCATTAACGGATAAATTCTCACAAAACCGATCCGTATTTATCGCTGATGATGGTCCGAACAGAGGATTGCATGATACGTATTTCCAATTATATGATAAATATGGTCAAGGTGATCCTAAGGCAAATTCCCATATTCAGCCTGGAAGAATTGTGTTATATCTAAATACTAATCCTACAAACTTATTGGTTAATGCAGATGGTACTCGTTCAACAAGTAAATTATTCAAATTTGAAGATATGTTTGCGATGCCGGCAGCCGATGGTTCGCAGTATGAATATGTCAGAAATTCATTAATGTCTGCTTATCTTGAAATTCGTGATTCCGATGGTGATGGTTTAATGGATCAAACCGAACAATATATTGGTAGCAATCCATATAACAAAGATACCGATGGAGATGGTAAGGAAGATGGTGCGGAATTTTCTAATTTAAACGTTACACGTGCTGCATATACCTCAAAAGCAACAAGCTACGGAAAACAAAATTATAAATTCTTTGGTACACCGGTTAACACAGCACCACCAGTATGGGATAATAGCAGTATTCAACCTGGAGACCGCGAAATTACAATTAACACAAGTAAGATGCATAATCGCGTGCTAGATGTCGTATTGAAGAAAAAAGATGGCCGTGAAGTGGTGATTACTTCAGGTACCCAAAATAAAGATAGTGCCGGAATATTAATTACAAATGAAGACACTCGAAAAGTAGCTATTCCAAATTCAGAAACGCTTGAAAAAGGGGATAAAGTCTATTTACGTTTATGGCAAGATGGCTCAGACTCAGATGGTACACGTCCATTTAGCCTTCCAGAAATTTCAACAGAACGTACAATTGGTGAATCAAGTGCACCTAAAGTTGATGCAATTTACAATACTGAGTCTAAAATGACCGGTATGGTACCAGCGGGAATGAAGACAGAAGATTTCAAAGTCAGCTTAACTTATGGGGATAATAAAGATCAAAAATTTGACATTCCAAAAGAAGCTATTACGATTGATTCAACAAAAGTGGGTGAAGATGGCGTAACGACAGAAGATGCTAAATTCACCGTTGACTGGTCTAAAGTTCCAAATATTCCAGCTGAGTTACTTGATGCCGATGGTCATGTGAAGAAAGAAACACCGGTTACTTTCTCAGCAGCGCAAAATGGCAATGATCCAGCGGAAGTAACTGTAAATATGTTACAAGGACCTGTTATCGAACCGGTTTATACGAATAGCAAACAGATTAAAGTCCAAGCACCAGAAGGCACAAATAGTGTGAAATTAACAGTGAATGGCAAAGAGCTAGTAGCTGTGCCAAATCCTGAGAACCCAACTGAATTTGTCGCAAATGTACCAGATGGCTTTACTTTAAATGAAAATGATGAGATTGTGGCAACTGCTGTAGTTAACGGTAAAGAATTAGAACCAGTTAAATCTAATGTATTAACAGAAACAGCAGCTACAAAAGCACCATCAATCAAACAAGAAGATAAGAATTTAATCGTTGGTAACATTGATCCAAATGCAAATAATGAAGATCGTGATGCCATGATTATTCATGCAAAAGATGCTGCTGGTAAAGATGTAGCATACACCTATGAAAAATTAGGCGATGCGTGGGTGCCTACAAACGATGCCGCCAAAGAAATGACAACTAAAGTAAATGAAGATGGTACAGTTACATTGACACCATCAGATGCGTTACAAAAGACTTTAGTAGGACAAACAATTTATGTTGAAGTCAAGGATAAAGATCAAACAAAAGCTATTCCAAAATCAGATACTTTAATCTATCGAGATGTTCCATATGTGTTTGAAACACCAAAAGTGAAAGATCGTGCTGAAGTACCTGCGAATACAAAAGCTGTGACTGTAAACGAACCATTTACAATTAAAGAAGCAGCTAAAGCGAATGGTCTCGACTTAACGGTAAATCCAGATGGCACTGTAACTGGTAAACCAGAGATTTCTGATTGGCAAGAAAACGAAACTGAGCGTACCATCAATATTCCAGTAACAATCGTTGATGATAAAGGTACAGAAAAAGTCATCCAAGTACCTATTACAGTTCAAAAACAGGTACAAACAGAGGTGAAAGTTGAAAATGGTCTAAAAGGTATTGATGGTAAGCCGATTAAAGATGGAACAAAAGCCATCACAACAGCACCAGGCGCAACAATTACTTCAACTCCAACGAATGAACTAAGTGTCGATGGAAATGGTAACCTAGTTGGTACACCAAAAGTTGACAACTGGGGTAAAGACGAAGAAGAACGTGAAGTTAAGATTCCAGTAACGGTTTCTGAAGCCGGTAAAGGTTCAACTGATGTAGAAGTACCAGTAACAATCCAACGCGACACAGATGGCGATGGTACACCAGATATCACAGATACAGATGACGATAATGATGGATTAACAGATGAAAAAGAAAAAGAACTCGGTACAAATCCTAAGAAGGCCGATACAGATGGCGATGGTATCAATGATAAGGAAGATAAGAATCCGACTACTTATGATGTCAAAGCCAATCCAGTGGATGATTTAGCAGTAACAGAAGGACAACCAGTACCTGATAATAAGAAGGCAATCGAAATCAATGATGATGCCACTGTTACGTCAAAAGCTCCAAATGGTGTGAATGGTGTGAACGTGGACGAAAATGGTAACTTGACAGGTACACCAACTGTTGATAACTGGGGTAAAGACGAAGAAGAACGTGAAGTCAAGATTCCAGTAACGGTTTCTGAAGATGGAAAAGGTTCAACTGATGTAGAAGTTCCAGTAACAATCCAACGTGATACAGATGGCGACGGTACACCAGATGTGAAAGATGCCGATGATGATAATGATGGCGTCACTGATCAAGATGAACTTGCGAACGGTACAGATCCTAAGAACCCAGATACAGATGGCGATGGTATCAATGATAAGGACGATAAGAATCCGACTAAATATGATGTCAAAGCCGATCCAGTTAATGGGCTAAAAGCTACTGAAAACAAAGCAGTAACAGCGACTAAAGCAGTTGAAACCAATAAAGGAGCAGTGATTACTGCTATGCAAACCAATGGTTTAATGGTTAATGCAAATGGTGATTTAACAGGTACACCAAAAGATCTTACTTGGAGTGGCGACGAAACTTCACAAACTGTTTCAATTCCAGTAAAAGTAACGGTAACTGATGCCAAAGGTACAGAGCATACTAAAGAAATTACCGTGCCTGTCCTTGTTTTACGTGATCGTGACAATGATGGTACTCCTGATGTAGATGATCCAAATCCAACTATTCCTGATTTGCGAGCTGATATTACAGAAGGTTTGAAAGCGACAGATGGTCAAGACTTGCCAACTGGTGAAGATGCAGTAAAAGCTGTAACTACTGATACTGGTTCAACTATTACTTCTAAACCAGTGAACGGTGTGTCAGTTGATAACAATGGTAACTTAGCAGGTACACCATCTATTACTGATTGGAACGATGGTGAAACTGAACGTTCAATTGAAATCCCTGTAACAGTTAAAGGTGATGGTAAAGAGCGTGAAGTCACAGTACCAGTGGTTATTGAACGTGATACAGATGGCGATGGTTACTCAGATAACACTGAAAAAGACAATGGTTCAGACCCAACCAACCCAGATTCTACACCGGATGATATCGATGGCGATGGTATCAAGAATGATGAAGATAAGAATCCAACGCAATACGATATCAAAGCTGATCCAGTGGATGATTTAGCAGTAACAGACGGTCAACCAGTTCCTGAAGGTACTAAAGCAATCGAAAAGAAAGACGGCGCAACAGTAACACCTAAAGATAAAGATGGTGTCAATGGTGTGAATGTTGATGAAAATGGTAACTTGACAGGTACACCTAAAGTAACTGACTGGGGCAATGATGAAGAAGAACGTGAAGTCAAGATTCCAGTAACGGTTTCTGAAGCCGATAAAGGTTCAACTGATGTAGAAGTACCAGTAACAATCCAACGTGATACAGATGGCGATGGTACACCAGATATCAAAGATACTGATGATGATAATGACGGTATCCCAGATATAGAAGAAGCCGACAAAGGTACAAATCCTAAGAAGGCCGATACTGATGGCGATGGCATCAATGATAAGGACGATAAGAATCCTACTAAATATGATGTCAAAGCCGATCCAGTGGATGATTTAGCGGTAACAGACGGTCAACCAGTTCCTGAAGGTACTAAAGCAATCGAAAAGAAAGACGGCGCAACAGTAACACCTAAAGATAAAGATGGTGTCAATGGCGTGAACGTGGACAAAAATGGTAACTTGACAGGTACACCTAAAGTAACTGACTGGGGTAAAGACGAAGAAGAACGTGAAGTCAAGATACCAGTAACGGTTTCTGAAGACGGTAAAGGTTCAACTGATGTAGAAGTACCAGTAACCATTCAACGTGACACTGATGGTGACGGTACACCAGATGTGAAAGATGCTGATGATGATAATGACGGTGTCCTAGATACAGAAGAAGCCGACAAAGGTACAGATCCTAAGAAGGCCGATACTGACGGCGATGGTATCAATGATAAAGATGATAAGAATCCTACTAAATACGATATCAAAGCCGATCCAGTGGATGATTTAGCGGTAACAGACGGTCAACCAGTTCCTGAAGGTACTAAAGCAATCGAAAAGAAAGACGGCGCAACAGTAACACCTAAAGATAAAGATGGTGTCAATAGCGTGAACGTGGACGAAAATGGTAACTTAACAGGTACACCTAAAGTAACTGACTGGGGTAAAGACGAAGAAGAACGTGAAGTCAAGATACCAGTAACGGTTTCTGAAGACGGTAAAGGTTCGACTGATGTAAAAGTACCAGTTACAATTCAACGTGATACAGATGGTGATGGTACACCAGATGTGAAAGATGCCGATGATGATAATGATGGCATCTCTGATCAAGATGAACTTGCGAACGGTACAGATCCTAAGAAGGCTGATACTGACGGCGATGGTATCAATGATAAAGATGATAAAAATCCAACAGTCTTTGATGTACCAGTCACTGTGAAAGACGGCTTAAATGCAATAGAAGGACAAAAAGTTCCAGAGGGCACTAAAGCAGTTGATACAGACAAAGGCAATAAGATTACTTCATCTGAAGTCAATGGATTAACGGTTGATAAAGATGGTAATTTAACAGGTACACCAAAAGTTGATACTTGGAAAGGTGACGAAGAAACGAAAGATATTACCATTCCAGTTACCGTAACAGATAAAGATGGACATTCTTCAACAGTGAAGGTTCCTGTAACTATCGAACGCGATACGGATGGTGATGGTAATCCTGATGTCACCGATACAGATGATGATAATGATGGTATTCCTGATGCTAAAGACCCAGATAGTAAGACACCAACGTCAATTGTAGATCCTAAGACTTTAGCGGATACAACAGTTATTGCACCAGTCTTGGAAAACAAACCAATGACACCGGCAAATGTTATGAAAACAAAAGATGGTTCTCCAGTGAAACAAGGTGCACTTCCTGAAGGTCTATCAGGTGTAAGTATTGATCAAACAGGTCAAATTTCTGGTACACCAAAAGTAAGCAATTGGGGACCAACTGAAGAAAATCGTACTTTCCAAATTCCTGTAACAATTATAGATAGCTATGGTCGCGAATACACAATTAACGTGCCATTAACAGTTCTGCGTGATACAGATGGTGATGGTATTGCAGATAAGACGGATAAAGATGATGATAATGATGGTTATTTGGATAATGAAGATAAGAATCCTAAAACACCAGATAAAGCACCTGAAGCTGTAGCACCTGCATTAAATATTGATCCATTAACAGAAGGTCAAGCAGTAAAACCTGGTACGAAGGTAATCGAATTAGCAGAAGGCCAAAATACAACTGGCGCGAAATTTGAAGAAGGTGTAACAGGATTAGCTGTCGAAAATGGTAACTTAACAGGTACACCTAAAGTAACCAACTGGCAAGAAGGTGAAGAAGTTCGTCATACAACTGTTACTATCGAAGTTACTAAGAAAGATGGCACTAAGCAAAATGTGCCTGCACCAATTACAATCTTACGTGATACAGATGGTGACGGTATCCCAGATGTGAAAGATACAGATGATGATAATGATGGTGTATTAGATGTAAATGATCTAGCACCAAAAGATCCAAGTAAATCAACAGAGGAAGTTAAACCTAATGCTGTTGTAAGCATCATCGAACCGTTAGTTGAAAAAGTGATGATTAATAAACCAGTTCAAGCAGTAACAGTTCACAATGGTAAGATGTCTGTTATTAGTCGTCCAACTAACGTAAAAGGTCTAGTCTTGAATACAGATGGTACACTTACAGGTTCACCAGTAGTAACAGATTGGAAAGCTGATAAGAACGACACAACTCGTGATGTGAAATTCATTATTCAAGTTGGCGATCAAACATTTGAAGTTCCTGTACGTATCTTACGTAATACTGATGGGGATGCTAAACCAAATATCACTGATGAAGATGATGATAATGATGGTTTAACTGATACTGAAGAAGCGCAAAAAGGTACTGATTCATTAAATCCTGATACTGATGGTGATGGAGTGAAAGATGGACAAGAAGTGAAAGATGGTACAGATCCAACTAAGGCAGATAGTGATGGTGATGGCCTAACAGATGGTGACGAAAAAGCTCATGCCACAGATCCAAATAATAAAGATACAGATGGTGATGGCTACTCTGATAAAGAGGAAGTTGATGCTGGTACTGACCCATTAGATCCAAATAGTCACTCAACTTATGGTAAAGATACAGATGGTGATGGTTACTCTGATGAAGAGGAAGAAAAAGCTGGCTCTGATGCAAATGATCCTAAGTCTACACCAAATGATCTTGATGGCGACGGCTTAAGTAATGAGGAAGAAAAAGCCCATGGTACAGATCCTAAGAACCCTGATACAGATGGTGATGGCGTTTCTGATGGTGAAGAAATCAAGAATGGTACAGATCCAACTAAGTCAGATAGCGATGGTGATGGCCTAAATGATGGTGACGAAAAAGCTCATAGTACAGATCCTAACAAGGCAGATACTGATGGCGATGGTGTCAATGATGGTCAAGAAATCAAAGACGGCACGAATCCAAATAAAGCAGACACAGATGGTGATGGCCTAACTGATGGCGAAGAAAAAGCTCATGGTACAGATCCTAACAAGGCAGATACTGATGGCGATGGTGTCAATGATGGTCAAGAAATCAAAGACGGTACAGATCCAACTAAGGCAGATAACGATGGAGATGGCCTAAGTGATGGTGAAGAAAAGGCACACGGAACTGATCCTAATAAGGCAGATACTGACGGCGATGGTTTCACTGATAAAGAAGAAATTGATGCTGGTTCGGACCCATTAGATCCTAAGTCTACACCAAATGATCTAGATGGCGATGGATTAAGTAATGAGGAAGAAAAAGCCCATGGTACAGATCCTAAGAATCCTGATACAGATGGTGATGGCGTCTCTGATGGTGAAGAAATCAAGAATGGTACAGATCCTAACAAGGCAGATAGTGATGGCGATGGCGTCAAAGATGGACAAGAAATCAAAGACGGCACGGATCCAAATAAAGCAGACACAGATGGTGATGGCCTAAGTGATGGTGACGAAAAAGCTCATGGTACAGATCCTAACAAGGCAGATAGCGATGGTGATGGCTACAGTGATAAAGAAGAAATCACTGCGGGTACTGACCCATTAGATCCTAATAGTCATCCGCAAATTAATGGCTTATTAAGTGTTGGTTTAACGACAGAAGGTATTACTGTTACTGATGGTAAAGCCGTTCAAACCAAACCAATTGTTAAAGGTGTCGATAAAGATACGAAGGTAACACTTGAATTACCAAATAATCTTAAAGGTCTAACCTTAGATGATCAAAATCGTATCGTTGGTACACCAAAAGTCACTGATTGGAAAGTTGGTGAAACTTCACGTACTTTTGAAGTTACTGTTCATGTCACAAAAGATGGAAAAACAAAAGACTTCAAACTTAAAGTAACTGTGAAACGTGCAAGCAGCTTATCTGGTCGTGGTGATGTAAAAGGTACTTCTACTGGACGTGGTACTGTTAGAGGTACAACTCGTGGTAACCTACCTCAAGCTGGTAGTCAATCTGTCTTACCAAGTTGGTTAGGTGGTATCTTTGCAAGTCTAGGTTTAGGATTAGCCTTCTTCAAACGTCGTAATAAAGAAGAAAAATAATGCATAAATAAAACTCTCGGATGGCTGAACTCCTATAGCCTCCGGGAGTTTTTTTGGCTCTTTGATTAGCGTTTGTTTTCTACAGTTTTTCACGATATAATAAATGTATAATTTTTTTGGAGTGATGATGATGAAAATAAGGGTCGCCAATGTAGAAGATGCGACACGGTTAGTTGAAATTTATCGTCCTTATGTAGAGGATACGGCGGTTACCTTTGAGTATGAGGTGCCAACTGTTGAAGTATTTAGCCAACGAATCGCAGCAACTCTAGCAAAATATCCTTATATCGTATTAGAAAATGAGCAAGGACGCATTGTTGGTTATGCTTATGCGGGAACTTATAAGGGACGGACAGCTTATGATTGGTCCGTAGAAGTAACGGTTTATTTAGACCAAGAAAATCATGGACATGGTTATGGTAAGTTATTATACACTGCTTTAGAGGTATATTTATCTAAGCAGCATGTTTATCAGCTAACAGCTTGTATCACTGCTGGCAATGGAGTAAGCGAGAATTTTCATGAAAAGTTAGGTTATCGTAAAGTTGCACATTTTGCGCAGATTGGCTATAAATTTGGGCGATGGTATGATGTTTGTTGGATGCAAAAGACTTTAGGAGATTTACCGTCTCAGCCAGCACCATTTATCCCTTTTAGTGAATTGTAAAAAGTATATATATAGTAGTTTTTGTTGTGAGGTGAGGATTGTTGAGTAAACGAATGGAACGAATTTATCAGTATGTCTATGAGCAGACGGCATTATTGACTAGTTCGCAACTAGCATTATCTGGTGTGACAACCAATGAAGTCGCCGAAGCATTAGCCATTCAGCGGACGAATGCCAGTAAAGATTTGAATGAGTTAGTCCGACAAGAGCGCTTGATGAAGTTAGAAGGTCGCCCAGTACGTTATGTGGTACAGACACAAAAAGAAATCTCAGCTACTTCTTATAAGGATGCTTCCGTAGTTGTAAGTAAACCAACTGTAGAAAACATAGCGCAACTTCCTGATACATCTAATCAAGTAGATATCTTCTCAAAAATTATTGGGATAAAAGGAAGTATGAAAAATGCGGTCGAACAGGCAAAGGCAGCGATTTTATATCCGCCACGGGGATTGAATTGTTTAATTACGGGTCCGACTGGTTCAGGGAAGACTTATTTTGCGCATGCGATGTTTCAGTTTGCCAAGGATAATCATGTAGTTCCTCAAGATAAGGATATGATTGTCTTTAACTGTGCCGATTATGCCAATAACCCAGAATTACTAATGAGTCACTTATTTGGTTATGCTAAGGGTGCGTTTACCGGTGCCGATGATGAAAAAGAAGGGGTTATTGACCAAGCGAACGGCGGGATGCTCTTCTTAGATGAAATTCACCGGCTCCCTCCTGAGGGGCAAGAGATGATTTTTTACTTTATGGATCATGGTACGTATAGTCGTTTGGGTGAGACGGGTAAAAAGCATCAAGCAGACGTACGAATTGTTGGGGCGACTACGGAAGATCCTACTTCGGCTCTATTAGATACGTTTGTCAGACGGATTCCGATTAATATTCAATTGCCAGCTTTTGAAAATCGACCAGCTATGGAGCAAATTGATCTTGTTCGTGTGATGGTTGCTCAAGAAGCCAAGCGTATCCAACGCACGATTACCTTGACAGAAGATGTGGTCAAAGCATTACTAGGTAGTGTGAGTTTTGGGAATATCGGACAGCTGAAATCGAATGTCCAACTAATCTGTGCGCGTGGCTTTTTAAATCATATGAACCAGACGCAGATTGATATAGATTTGCATGATTTATCTGAAGGTGTCAAAAATGGGTTAATCGTCCTAGCCAATAAGCGTGACCATTTAGCTCAGTTACAAAAATATTTGGTGCCGAAATTAATTGTTCAACCAAATGAAAGCATCGTGGATATTAATACGGATTCTTATGAGTTGCCGTATAATTTGTATGATATTATTGGCGATAAAGCAGCCTTGTTGAAAGCAGAAGGAATCGACCAAGAAGCGATTAACCATTTTATCAAGACCGATATTAATATTCATTTGAAATCATTTTATAAACATCATCAGTTTTCTTTCCAATCTGATAATAAGTTAGCTGAATTAGTGGATCAGCGTGTAATTGAAGTGACGCGTGAGATTTATCAGTTAGTTGAAAGTGAATTGAACATCGAATATCAGGCGAATTTCATTTACGCTTTTAGTTTGCATATCAGCAGTCTTTTGAAGAAACTCAACCTCGGGGAGCAACGCCAGATCAACGACAATATTCGTACCATGATTAGCGATTATCCTGAAGAGTTTCAATTGGCTAAAAGAATTCGTAAAATGATTGAAGAAGCATTTTCGGTAACTATTTTGGAAAGCGAAGATTATTATTTAGCGGCTTTACTTGTTTCGCTGAAATCTACCCCATCTGCAGGGAAAATCGGAGTTGTGGTCGCTGCTCATGGTCGTAGTTCGGCCTCGAGTATGGTGGAAGTGGTGTCACAGTTACTAGGAGTTGAGCAGTTAAAGGCTGTAGATATGCCTTTAGATATGTCTCCGAAAGTTGCGCTAGAAAAAATCGAGAAAGCCGTATTAGAAGTCAATGATGGTAGCGGCGTTCTCTTGTTAGTAGATATGGGGTCGCTTGCGACTTTCTCTCAAGAAATTTACCGTCATACGAATGTTCGCGTGCGTACGATTGATATGGTTACGACTGCGGTGGTGCTCGAAGCTGTTCGTAAAGCATCGATGGTTGGCGCGGATTTGGATAGCATTTATGAAACGATGCGTAATTTTCGTGGCTATGGTCATGTCGATCACGAAAGTCCAACCGATGTCAAAAAGATCAAAGCAATCTTAGCCGTCTGTGCCTCTGGAAAAGGAACTGCGCAACGCATCAAAGAAATTTTAGAGTATTC
The DNA here is from genome assembly GCA_019120335.1 of Candidatus Enterococcus stercoripullorum. Taxonomy (GTDB): domain Bacteria; phylum Bacillota; class Bacilli; order Lactobacillales; family Enterococcaceae; genus Enterococcus_E; species Enterococcus_E stercoripullorum. The sequence continues at coordinate 79,354 of DWVH01000025.1, read as the reverse complement.
ATTGCAAAAACGTCCAGGCGCGGATTTAACGATTGTGACTTCATCCATTGCCCAAGTGAATCAAAAATTACCAGAAATTATGGAGCGATATCAAGTGATTGCCACGACCGGAATTGCCCAACCAAATATTCCAGTGCCATTTATTACTTTAGAACAATTTATTGATGCGGATATTGATCAATTATTAGACAAATTATTAATAGAAGATGAATTACTTGATTTGGATCAAAAACAATTTGATCAAAATGTCGATGAAGATGATACCCGTCAATTGTGTATTCAATTTTTAGAACGCAATGTGACCTTTATTAATCCGAAGAAGGTAATTGATCTCTTGTGGAACTTTGCGGATAAAGTGATTGAACAATGGCAGTTTACCGAGGAGTTGAAAGGATTTCGGATTAATTTTATCTTGCATTGTGGCAATATGCTAGAGCGCAATGTATTACACCGTACCTTAACACCACCAGATGGCTATCAAGGCAAACTTTATGGAAATGAAGCCTATGAGCAACTACATTTGGCTACCCAAAGTCTTGCTAGAGCGCTAAATATCGATATTTTACCTGTTGAAGAGTATTATCTTTTAGAATTAATCGAAAATCATCGTGCAAGAATACAGTCTAAATAATACAGTCAAGACAGCGATACACTAGATACACTAAAATACAATTAGTGTATCCTTTGTAGTGTATCGCTTTTTTGTTGATTTTTAAGCTTTTTTTAAGTAGTGTATCGTTTTGAAAGTTGGCACGCATCTTGCTTATATAAGGGTGGATACAAAGGAGGGAGGAAATACTAAGGATTGAAAGGTACTGTATTTCTAAAAGTTTCAAAGGAGCAGTTGGTATGGATGTCCGTTTAGTTCGAATTGATGACCGTTTGATTCATGGACAAGTTGCGACAGTATGGGCGAAAGAAACCGGTATTGAACGCATCATCGTTGTGAGTGATACGGTAGCGAAAGATGAGTTGCAAAAGTTTTTACTTATTCAAGCAGCTCCACCAGGCGTCAAGGCGAATGTTGTCCCTGTCGATAAGATGTTTGAGGTATTTTATAATGTATTATTTATCAATACCAAGGTCATGTTATTATTTACTTGCCCTCAAGACATCGAACGACTTGTACAAGCAGGCATACACATCCAGTCAGTGAATATCGGTGGCATGCGTTTTTCTCCAGGTAAGAGAATGCTGACTAATGTGATTTCACTAGATGAGGATGATGTCCGATCATTTCAATATTTGTATGGGAAAGGAATTGAATTGGAAGTCAGACAGGTGCCAGCTGATCGCAAGGTAAACTTTATGGATTTACTTTATCGTTTCAAAGATGCGAAATGAAAGTCATCGTTGGTTGAAAGGTTAATTTAATCAGTAGGAGGTACAAAGAATGGTAGGAATTATCCTAGCAAGTCATGGGGAATTCGCAAATGGAATTTTACAATCAGGCTCAATGATTTTTGGTGAACAACAAAACGTTGCAGCTGTTACTTTAATGCCTAGCGAAGGTCCAGATGATGTCAGAGCAAAAATGGAAGCAGCCATTGCTACATTTGAGAATCAAGATGAAGTCTTGTTTTTAGTCGATCTTTGGGGTGGTACACCATTTAACCAAGCAAATAACTTGCTTGAAGCACACAAAGACAAATGGGCAATCGTTGCAGGTATGAACTTACCAATGGTAATCGAAGCTTATGCTTCACGTTTTTCTATGAATACTGCGCATGAAATCGCAGCGCACATCATTGCTACAGCAAAAGATGGTGTGAAAGTGAAACCTGAAGAGTTAGAACCAGCTGAAGAAAAAGCAGTCGTTCAACAAGAAGGTCCTGTAGGCGCAATCCCACCTGGAACAGTTTTAGGTGATGGAAAAATTAAATTTGCTTTGGCGCGTATTGATTCACGTCTATTACACGGTCAAGTGGCAACTGCTTGGACAAAAGCAGTACAACCAACACGTATTATCGTTGTTTCAGATGCTGTATCTAAAGACGAATTACGTAAGAAATTAATCGAACAAGCTGCTCCTCCAGGAGTAAAAGCAAACGTTGTTCCAATTGCTAAAATGATAGAAGTCGCTAAAGACCCTCGTTTTGGTAATACAAAGGCTTTACTATTATTTGAAAACCCACAAGATGTAGTCCGTGCAATTGAAGGTGGCGTAGACATTAAAGAAGTTAACGTTGGTTCAATGGCTCACTCTGTTGGTAAAGTATTAGTTAATAAAGTATTGTCTATGGATGCTAAAGATGTCGAAGCTTTTGAAACAATGAAAAAAGCTGGTGTGACATTTGATGTACGTAAAGTTCCAAATGATAGTAAAGACAATATGGATGCTTTACTACAAAAAGCTAAATCAGAGCTTGGCAATGCTTAATTTGTCAAATAAAGGACTTATATAGGAGGTTTATTATGTCTATTATTTCTATGGTATTAGTCGTAGTGGTTGCCTTTTTAGCCGGAATGGAAGGTATTTTAGATGAGTTCCAATTCCATCAACCATTAGTTGCTTGTACATTAATCGGATTAGTAACCGGTAACTTAGAAGCCGGAATTATTTTAGGGGGTTCCCTACAAATGGTTGCCTTAGGTTGGGCAAACATCGGAGCTGCCGTTGCGCCAGATGCTGCGTTAGCTTCTGTTGCTTCTGCAATTATCTTAGCTTTAGGTGGACAAGGTGTGAAAGGTGTTGCATCTGCTTATGCGATTGCTATGCCTTTAGCAGTTGCAGGTTTGTTCTTAACTATGATTGCTCGTACTTTAGCCGTTGCAATTGTACATGCAATGGACCGTGCAGCTGAAAATGGAAATATGCGTGCCATTGAAATGTGGCAAGTAGTTGCTATTTGTATGCAAGGTTTACGTATCGCTATTCCAGCTACATTACTTTTAATGATTCCTGCTGAAAAGGTACAAGATTTACTTGAAGCGATGCCTGCGTGGTTAAACGAAGGTATGGCAATTGGTGGTGGTATGGTCGTTGCCGTTGGTTATGCAATGGTTATCAACATGATGGCATCTCGCGAAGTATGGCCATTCTTCATGCTTGGTTTCGTTATCGCTGCAATTACACAAATCACATTAATTGGTTTAGGGGTTATCGGTGTTGCTTTAGCATTACTATACCTACAATTAACTAAGAATGCTGGTTCTGCTGGCGGTAATGGTGGATCAGGGGATCCTCTAGGCGATATTTTAAATGACTATTAAGAAGGAGGAAAATGAGTAATGGCTGAAAGAATTGAATTAAGTAAAAAAGATCGTTTGGCTGTGGCATGGCGTTCAACTTTCTTACAAGGTTCTTGGAACTATGAACGTATGCAAAACGGCGGCTGGTGTTACGCAATGATTCCAGCAATCAAAAAATTATATAAAGATCCTGAAGATCGTAAAGCGGCATTAAAACGCCACTTAGAATTCTTTAACACTCACCCATATGTAGCTTCTCCAGTTTTAGGGGTTACTTTAGCACTTGAAGAAGATCGTGCCAATGGTGCGGCTGTCGATGATGTAGCAATTCAAGGGGTTAAAGTTGGTATGATGGGACCTTTAGCCGGTGTCGGTGACCCAGTATTCTGGTTTACTGTACGTCCTATGTTAGGGGCTTTAGGTGCATCCCTTGCCATGGCCGGTAACATCTTAGGCCCAATCTTATTCTTCGTATTATGGAATGCCCTTCGTTGGGGATTCATGTGGTATACGCAAGAATTTGGTTACCGTACAGGTTCTAAGATTACAGAAGACTTATCAGGTGGTTTACTACAAGACATCACTAAAGGGGCTTCTATCTTAGGGATGTTCGTATTAGCAGCCTTGGTTGAACGTTGGGTATCTATCAAGTTCACACCAGTAATTGCTGAAATCAAATTATCTCCAGGTGCTTACATTGAATGGGACAAAGTGGAAATGTCAGGAAAAGGAATGAAGGCATTATTTGAACAAGTACGAAATGGTCTGTCGTTTGAACCAATCAAACAACAAACTTTACAAGGTAACTTAGATTCATTAATTCCTGGATTAGTTCCATTATTATTAACGTTCTTATGTATGTGGTTATTGAAGAAGAAAGTTTCTCCAATCGTAATCATCATTGCATTATTCATCGTTGGTATCGTTGGACACTTAATCGGATTATTATAATTCATTATTACTACTATTCGTTTATTGGAGAAGCGAGAATCAAATTGGTTCTCGCTTCTTTTTACTAAGTATGCTATGCTAATGGCGAGGTGAGAAATATGGTGCAATCTTTAAATACAAAAGTAGAGTTAACAGTGAATGCGACATCCTTTATGGGTCTAGCAAACTATGGCAAAATCATGGTTGGTGATAAGGCTTTTGAATTTTATGATGATCAAGACGTGCGTAAATATATTCAAATCCCTTGGGAAGAAGTGGAATTTGTGATGGCAACGGTTCTCTTTAAAGGGAAATGGATTCCTCGTTTTGCGGTCCAAACCAAGAAAAATGGCCGTTATCAGTTTGCAGCCAAAAATCCGAAAAAAGTATTACGGGTCATTCAAGATCATATTGGTAAGAAGAAAATGCGTCGTTCGCTGAGTTTCTTCCAAATTATGTCTAGAAGTCTCAAGGCGAAGTTTGGTAAAAACAAATAAAATGAAAATTTTTTGGATAAACACATTAAATCGTGCAAAGTCAATGATTTAATGTGTTTTTTGTGTTAGAATTAGATTTATCTTAGAGAAGAGAAGGTAGATATGATGATTCGAGTAGAAAATTTACGCAAATTGATGAGAGAAAATGATTTGGATGCATTTTTAGTGACTAGTCCATATAATTTGCGCTACTTAACAAACTTTACAGGAACAACTGGTTTAGCAGTCGTTACGTTAACCAATGCTTACTTTGTTACTGACTTCCGTTATACTGAACAAGCAGCGATACAAGCAAAAGGCTATACCATTGTGAAAAATACAGGTCCTATTTTTGAAGAAGTGGCTAAGATTTGTGCCAACGATGAATTACAACACCTTGCTTTTGAAGAAAGTTTTGTCACTGTCAAAGAGTATGATCAATTAGAAGAATTAATCCATGAAACTTCTTTAGTACCAGTCAGCGGTTTAATCGAATCGTTACGTGAAGTGAAAGATGAAAAAGAAGTCGAAATCACGAAAAAAGCTTGCGAAATCGCGGACAAAGCCTTTTTACACATTCTTGATTATGTAAAACCAGGTATGAGCGAAATTCAAGTAGCGAACGAATTAGATTTCTTCATGCGTTCTTTAGGTGCAAGTGGTGTCAGCTTTGATACGATTGTGGCAAGTGGTTTACGTTCAGCGATGCCACATGGTGTTGCAAGTGAAAAATTAATTGAACAAAATGATTTAATTACGATTGACTTTGGTTGCTACTATCAAGGTTATGTTTCAGATATGACTCGTACGTTTGCAATTGGCGATCCTGGAGAAAAATTAAAAGAAATTTATCAAGTGGTATTAGAAGCCCAATTAAAAGTAATCGAAGCTGCTAAACCAGGCATGACTGGCGTTCAATTGGATGCAGTGGCTCGTGATCATATTGCTTCTTATGGCTATGGTGAAGCTTTTGGTCACTCAACGGGTCATGGGATTGGTCTAGAAATCCACGAAGGGCCAAATGTATCCTTCAGAGCAGAGAAAGCTTTTGTGCCAGGAAATATTATTACAGATGAACCAGGTATCTACTTACCAGGTGTTGGTGGGGTACGTATTGAAGACGACCTATTGATTACCCAAACTGGCAATGAAGTCTTAACACATGCACCAAAAGAATTAATTCTCTTATAATCTTGTTAGAATTACACCAAGCTATAGATTATCAGCGCATAAAATGATAAAATAGTTGTGAATGATAACTATCTGTTAGAATTGGAGGAAATAAGATGGCTGATGAAAAAGCTTTAAAATTAGATGTCCAAGATGAACTTGGCGAAATCGTCATCGCCCCTGAAGTTATTGAAATTATTAGTGGGATTGCTGCTTCTAAAGTAGAGGGCGTATATAAAATGCAAGGATCTTTTGCTAATAATGTAACAGAATTGCTTGGTCGTAGTGTCTATGGTAAAGGCGTTTATCTATCAAACACTGAAGATGGAATCCAAGTAGATGCTTATGTGAGCGTAAAATATGGCGTTTCTGTCCCTAAAGTAGCGACCGAAATCCAACAACGTATCAAGCAACAAGTCTTATTCATGACTGATGTGACTTTGGCTCAAGTCAATGTGCATATTGTAGCAGTGATTCCTGAAAAGCAAGAAGCAGTGAATTTAGATGAACTTTTTGATGATAACGAGGACGACAATGAATAGAGAATTATCCAGACATCAAATCCGTGAAATAGCCATTCAAGCTTTGTTTCCGTTAAATTTTAACCAAGATTTAACGAAACAAGCGGCGATTAACCATGCAATTGAATTGAATTTAGTGGACCAATTAGATGATGAACAAGCTAGTTTTGTACCGCCGTATTTAGATGTATTAGTTAGCGGTGTGTGCGAGAACCAAGCCATCATTGACAAATTAATTGAAAGCCATCTAAAATCAGGTTGGAAGATTAGCCGCTTAGCAAAAATGGATGTCACAATATTACGTTTAGCAATTTTTGAAATGAAATATGTAGACGATGTACCGAATAATGTTGCTTTAAATGAAGCCATTGAATTGGCAAAAACCTTTAGTGATGAAAAATCGCGTCGTTTTGTCAATGGTCTTTTATCTGCAGTGAATCAAGAATTATAAGCATAAGTAGGTTAGACCGAAATTTCTCAAATTTGGAAACACAAATCGGGGGAATTTCGGTTTTTTAAATCTAAAAAAGAAAAAGGGGTTCTAATAAATGAATTTATTGAATGGAAAAGAATTGGCACAAAAATTACAGCAAGAAATGAAGCAAGAAGTAATCAATTTGAAGGAAAAGGGATTACAACCTGGACTGGCCGTGATTTTAATTGGTGAAGATCCAGCAAGTCAAGTGTATGTCCGTAATAAAGAACGTGCAGCAAACAACATTGGTATGTATTCGGTCGTATATCGCTTGCCTGAGACAACCAGTGAAACAGATTTGATTGCTAAAATTGAAGAATTGAATCATGATGATAAGGTTCACGGCATTTTAGTACAGTTGCCTTTGCCAAAACATATTAATGAAGATTTAGTGCTTGATACCATTGATCCAGCTAAGGATGTCGACGGTTTCCATCCAATGAATTTAGGAAATCTTTTTGCTGGCAAACCTACGATGATTCCATGCACACCAGCCGGAATTATGGAGTTAATTAAACTTTCGGGTGTAGATTTAGCTGGGAAAAATGCTGTGATTATTGGCCGTAGTAATATTGTTGGTAAACCTATGGCACACCTCTTACTACAAGCGAATGCGACAGTGACGATTTGCCATTCGAAAACCAAGGATCTTCCTAAAGTTGCGAAACAAGCAGATGTTCTAGTCGTAGCAATTGGTCGTGCGAATTTTGTGACCGCTGATTTTGTCAAAGAAGGCGCAGTTGTGATTGATGTAGGTATTAATCGCGATGAAAATAATAAATTAACAGGTGATGTGAAATTTGATGAAGTCGCACCGTTAACGAGTTTCATTACGCCAGTTCCAGGTGGCGTGGGACCGATGACGATTACTATGTTGATGCGCCAAACGATTGATGCGGCTAAAAGAAAGGAAAATGTTCGTTGAGTCAACCAGAATATTTAACGGTGAGTGCCTTAACGCGTTATATCAAGACGAAATTTGATAATGACCCTTACATGAAACGTGTCTATTTAACTGGGGAGATTTCAAATTTTAGAAAAAGACCTAACCATCAGTATTTTTCACTCAAAGATGACCATGCGAAAATATCAGCTGTGATGTTTCGTGGACCATTTAGTAGGGTAAAATTCGATGTCCAAGATGGGATGAAAGTCTTAGTGGTCGGCTATGTTTCGGTGTATGAAGCTTCTGGAAGTTATCAGATTACGATTGAGCATATGGAACCAGATGGCATCGGAGCGCTGTACCAAGCTTTTGAACAATTAAAAGAAAAGTTATCTCAAGAAGGTTTGTTTACAGCACCGAAAAAGCCTTTACCAAGATTTCCAAAACGCATCGGGGTCATTACAAGTCCTTCTGGGGCGGTGATTCGTGATATTATGACGACGATTAAGAGACGTTATCCGATTGCCCAAATTATTCTATATCCGACAGTCGTGCAAGGGGATCAATCCGCCGATGATTTGGTGCGTAATATTAAGCGTGCCGATGAATCGGGCAATTTTGATACCTTGATTATCGGACGTGGTGGTGGTTCGATTGAAGATTTATGGCCTTTTAATGAAGAAAAAGTAGCTAGAGCGATTTTTGCTTGTAAGACACCAATTATTTCTTCGGTGGGCCATGAAACAGATACGACGATTGCAGATTTCGTGGCAGATGTTAGAGCAGCTACCCCAACTGCGGCGGCCGAACTTGCAGTGCCTGTGTTAAGCGAGGAAATAATGAAGATTGATCAACAAAAGATGCGTTTAATGCAAGCTTTTGCTAATCAATTGAAATTAAAAAATCAACGCTTAAATCGCGTGCAACAAAGTTATGTCTTTGCCCAACCGCATCGTCTTTATGAGGCGCAATCGCAAAAACTTGACCAATTGCAACAGCGGCTAACTAGTAGCATGCAAGGTCAAGTCCATCAACAAGAACGTCGCTATCAACAATTAAGTCAACGTTTAGTCCAACAAACACCTAGTCATCGTTTGCAAAATGAGCAACAAAAGCTAGGATATCTAACGGAAAGTTTGCAACATCAAATGCAGCTACTTTTCCAAAAGAAAGTACAAGACTTCAATCAAGCTTTGGTTTCACTGGATTTATTAAGTCCTCTAAAAACCATGCAGCGTGGATTTAGCTATACAACAGTGGATGAGCAAGTGGTTAAAAGTGTTAAACAATTAGCTCCTAACCAAGAAATTACCATACATTATGCTGATGGTACCATTCAAGCGCAGGTGCAATCCATTCATAAAAAAGAAAAGTGAGGAAAATCATGTCAGAATTAACTTTTGAACAGTCTTTACAACAGTTAGAACAAATTGTTTCGCAACTAGAGCGTGGCGATGTGCCGTTAGAAGAAGCTTTAGATGCCTTTCAAAAAGGAATGCTTTTATCTAAACAATGTAAAGAACAATTAGCCAATGCCGAAAAAACGTTGGCCAAAATGATGACCGACGCCAATCAAGAAGTGCCATTTGAAGAGGATAAAAATGAATAAGGAATTAACTCAGGCGATGCAGCAAGTCGAAACCTTAATGGAGCAGTTAGTCCTGGATTCGACCAATGATGAATTGCTTGCTAAAAGTATGTGCTATTCCCTTGCAGCAGGTGGCAAGCGAATTCGTCCGCAGATCTTTTTAGCGACTTCACAGGCATTTGGTGTACCTTTAGAGGAAGAAGCCTTAAAAATTGCAGCGGTTATAGAAATGATGCATACTTATTCATTGATTCATGATGACTTGCCAAGCGTGGATGATGATGATTTACGCCGTGGGAAACCAACCAACCATAAAGTTTTTGGAGAAGCCATGGCCTTGTTTGCTGGCGATGCTTTATTGACTTTATGTTTTGAGATATTGGCTCAGTTAAACTTACCGGCATCTATCAAGACTCAGTTGATTGCGCACTTAGCCAAAGCGGCTGGTCCTTCTGGGATTGTGGCTGGTCAAGCAAGTGATGTCCAAGCAGAAAAACAGCATGTCCCGTTAGAACGATTAGTCCAAATTCACGAGCGAAAAACGGGTGCACTGTTACAATATTGTTTTGTTGCTGCTGGAATTGTCACTGGTGGATCAAAGGAACAATTGACATTGCTGAAAACATTAGGGATGGACGTTGGTATTGCCTTTCAAGTGCGGGATGATTTACTAGACATATTAGCAACTACACAAGAACTAGGCAAAACAGCTGGGCGCGATCTTGAACTGGAAAAAAGTACGTATCCTGCGTTACTAGGCATCCAAGGAGCAAAACAGGCTTTAGCTGATTACTTGTTGAAAGCCAAACAAGCTTGTCAGATGCTCGCTGAAGACGGAATGGATATGACTGAGCTAGTAAGAATCATTGAAAAATTAGAATTGAGGGATTAATACTTGAAAAAAGAACGAGTAGATGTCCTTTGTGTGATGCAAGGATTATTTGATACCAGAGAACAAGCCAAGCGCGGAATTATGGCGGGCTTAGTTTATAATGATAAGCACGAACGCTTGGACAAACCTGGTGAAAAAATTGATGCCAGTATGACTTTAGAAATTAAAGGAAAAAAACTTCCTTATGTTTCTCGAGGGGGCCTAAAATTAGAGAAAGCCTTAAAAATTTTTGATTTTACAGTTAAAGATAAAATCGTTTTAGACATTGGCGCTTCAACCGGTGGCTTTACCGATGTGGCTTTGCAAAATGGGGCGAAGTTAAGTTATGCCTTAGATGTTGGCTATAATCAGTTGGCTTGGAAGATTCGTCAAGATGAACGAGTTGTCGTGATGGAGCGGACGAATTTTCGCTATAGTAAACCTACAGACTTTTTAGAAGGATTACCACAAGTGGCGACCATCGATGTTTCCTTTATTTCTTTGAGTTTGATTTTGCCACCTTTATATGAGATTTTGGTGGCAGACGGCGATGTCATGGCTTTAATCAAACCGCAATTTGAAGCAGGAAAGGAATTTGTCGGCAAACACGGGATAGTCAAAGATCCAAAAGTGCATCAAGCCGTGATTGAAAAAGTGATTGATCTTTCGCTTGAGACTGGTTTTTCAGTTGAGAATTTAAGTTTTTCACCGATAACTGGCGGCGAGGGCAATATCGAATTTTTAATCCATCTGAAAAAAGCGAGTTTACCGGCAAGTGTTTCAAGTAATGTGGATGTCGCTGAGGTAGTGAGACAAGCGCATGAACGTTTAGAAAAATAGTGAAAGTTAGACCATGTAGAAAATAAATGCTGCATGGTCTTTTTGTCCTATTCATGTTATAATCGATTTCATGAATAAAAATAAATTTGGAAGGGGTAACGTAATGCGTAAAAAAGATCGACATCGTTTAATTATCCGTTTGTTAAACGAATTTGCGATTGAAAAACAAGAAGATTTTGTCGAGATTTTGAAAAAACATAGGGTAGAAGTGACACAGGCAACCATTTCGCGTGATATTAAAGAGTTAAAGTTAGTAAAAATTCCAGCTGTAGATGGGAATTATCGCTATAGTTTACCGCAAGAATCAAATGAAGATTTGTTTAATAAATTATTACGCTTATTAAAAACAGCTTGTATCGCGATTGATTCCATGGATAAAATGATTATGATTAAGACGATTCCTGGGAATGCTTCGGCGGTGGGGAATCTACTAGATAAATGTTTTAAGGAAGAATTATTTGGCTTACTTAATGATGATGATAGTATTTTGATGATTTTACGTACAGAACAAGATTGTGCGACGATTTATCAAAAATTACGCAACTTTTAAGCAGATTAGAGGGAAGAAATGTGATTTTAGAGCTTTCTATACAAAATTTTGCGATTATTTCAGAATTACATTTACATTTTAAACCAGGGATGACCGCTTTAACTGGGGAAACAGGAGCAGGTAAGTCCATTATTATTGACGCAATGTCATTATTGGCAGGAGCGCGTTCATCCGTTGATTTTATTCGCCAAGGCTGCGATAAGTCAATGATTGAAGGGATTTTCGAGATTCCTCAACAAGCAGAATTTACTTCATTAGCACAAGAGATGGGAATTGACTTAGACGAAGGATATCTTATTATTCAGCGTGATATTACTTTAAATGGTAAGAGTTTCAATCGGATCAATGGGCGGACGATTACTTTAGCCAACTTGAAGCGAATCGGTGCTTTTTTAGTCGATATTCAAGGTCAAAATGATCACCAACAGTTATTACAACCGGAAAAGCATTTAGATTTTGTCGATAGTTTTGCAGATGAGGCATTTAAGGAGAAAATCAAGCAGTATCAAGCAAAATTTAGCGAATATCAACAGTTAAAACATCGTGTGCACAAAATTCAGTCAAATGAACAACACTACATCCAACGAATGGATATGCTGCAATATCAAAAAGAAGAACTAGAACAAGCAGCATTAGTTGAAGGGGAAGAAGAAGCCCTGACAGAAGAACGAGAGAAACTGCTGAATTTCCAAAAGATTATGGATGCTTTTGCTCAATCGCACCAAGCACTTGTCATGAATGAGCCGAATTTATTAGATGGCATCTCACAGGTGGGCGATTTATTACAAGAAATTGCCCCAATCGATGCGAATTATGAAGCGTTAAATGAACAAGTCCAAAATGCGTATTATTTGCTGCAAGATGTCGCTACGGGGATTTCTAGACAGATGGATTTGATGGACATGGATGAAGAGCGTTTAGAAGAAATTGAAGAACGCCTAGCCGTCATCAAGAAGTTAAAACGCAAATATGGTGATACTATCACGAAAATGTTAGACTATCTTGCTGAAATTACCGAAGAATTGGAAGCAACGATGCAATCAGAAGACCAATTAGATCAGTTAGAAGCACAATTGGTTGATTTAGAAAAAGCTTTGATGAGTGAAGCTGAGTCCATTAGTCAAAAGCGCCATGAGATTGCCTTTCATTTATCTAAGGAAATCATGCAAGAACTCAAGGAATTATATCTGGAAAATACCCAGTTTGAAGTTCGTTTTGAAAAAGAAAAACAGTTGCAAGTTCATGGGATTGACCAAGTAGAGTTTTATTTAACCACCAATCCAGGAGAACCATTAAAACCATTAGTGAAAGTTGCTTCTGGTGGCGAGCTTTCTAGAATTTTACTCGCTTTGAAGTCAATTTTTTCTCGTAGTCAACAGATGACGAGTATCATTTTCGATGAGGTTGATACCGGTGTGAGTGGTCGGGTGGCACAAGCGATTGCAGAAAAAATCTTAAATATTGGCCGTTCGTCCCAAGTATTGTGTATTACGCATTTACCACAGGTAGCAGCTGCGGCGGATAATCAGTATTTGATTCAAAAGCAAGTGCAAGATGGTCGTACTTCAACCTCGGTTTTACCGCTAGATGAGAATCAAAGGGTAGAAGAAGTAGCACGCATGCTTGCCGGTGCAGAAATTACTGATTTAACTTTGAAACACGCGCAAGAATTGATTAATACGCTAGGCCAATTACGAAAATAAATAATCGCTTGAGCAAAAAGAAAAGCCAAAAAAAAGAGGCGTGACTTGCAAAAACGCCTCTTTTTTATAAGGTTGTAAGGCAGCTTGCTTAGCTACTCTGCGAACATTTTACATAAGTGCTGCTACCGTTGATAAGATGACGCCACCAATTGTGACAATCAACATTGCCCAAATAACTACTTTAGTGACTTTTTCAAAGGTAGACATCTTTTTCTTTTCATTCATACGATTTCGTCCTTTTTCTATTTTTTTATAGTCTACAACCTATTATACGTTAATTCAAGGAAAAGGACAAAGAATTTTTAAAAAGTTTGAAACACCGATGTAAAGTTTGTGGTGTATATTAGTCTTGGCTTAATGGATAAAGAGGATTTTATGCATTTCTCGCCAAGCAATCATTAGGTAAATTTGAAGTAGAGAGGATTACATAAATGAATCATAGTACATTAGAATTATTAGGATGGTTTGCAAGCCCGGTATTATTATATATGGTATTGAATTTTATTATTCATCGTTTTTCCTTAAAAAATTTAATCAAAGTGAAGTTAGCAGATATCATGGTACCAATCTTATTTATAGTAGATAATCATTTATCAAAATTGTTGTTTCATGAATCTATCTTAGCTTACTTATTTATTTCAGCCTTTATTTTAGGGATTGGAATTGCTGTGATACAGGCTTATTTCTATGATGAAATTAATTATCATGCGTATTTTAAGATGTTTTGGCGCTTTTTATTTTTATTACTGATTGTTTTCTATCTGTTTTTATTTATTTTAGCAATTATCTAGAAAATTTCGAGAAAATCGTTTCCAAATCCATTTAAACTTTTTGAAGTTTTTTAAAAAACTCTATTATGAAAAAAATTTGTTTTTTTTTATTAAGTTATATTAAATATTAGAGAAATAGTGGTAGAAAGTGGGGGAATGTGGTAGACTAAGGGTACTAAGTGGTAAATGGAGGAAATTTCGATGTTTATGGGTGAATTTCAACATTCAATAGACGCGAAAGGCCGTTTAATTATCCCTGCTAAATTTAGAGAAAAGTTAGGCGAAAATTTCGTCGTAACTAGGGGATTAGATGGCTGCTTATTTGGCTATCCTCAAGACGAATGGGAAAAGTTAGAGGCAAAACTAAACGAAATGCCTCTAGCTAAAAAAGATGCTCGTCTTTTCGTGCGCTTCTTCTATTCGGCTGCCACTGAATGTGAACTTGACAAACAAGGTCGCATTAATATCCCCCAAAGTTTACGTCAACATGCCAATTTAGAAAAGAGTTGTGTGATTGTTGGGGTGAGTAATCGTATCGAGATTTGGGATGAAACACGTTGGCAAGCATTTACGGATGCTGCTGAAGAAAACTTTGACGAGATTGCTGAGTCAATGATTGATTTTGGATTATAAAAGATTGAAATGAGGATTTAGAGAATGGTTCAGTTCCAGCATTATACAGTTATGAAACACGAAACCGTAGATGCACTTGAGATTAAACCAAATGGTATATATGTAGATTGTACGCTTGGTGGAGCTGGGCATAGTGAATATATCTTATCTCAATTATCAAGTGAAGGTCATTTATATGCCTTTGACCAAGACCAAAAAGCGATTGACCATGCAAAGATTCGCTTGAAAAAATATGTAGATGCCAATCAAGTGACATTTATTAAAGCGAATTTTCGCGAATTGCAAGTGCGTTTAAATGAATTAGGTGTAAATGGAGTAGATGGCATTATTTATGATTTAGGGGTTTCTTCTCCGCAACTAGATGAAGCTGAGCGTGGATTTAGCTATCATCAAGATGCACCATTAGATATGCGCATGAATCAAGAAGCAGATTTTAGTGCTTATCATGTTGTAAATGAATATAGCTATCAAGAATTAGTAAAGATTTTCTTTCGTTATGGTGAAGAAAAATTTTCAAAGCAGGTTGCTCGTGAAATAGAAAGAGTACGCGCAAAACACCCAATTAAAACAACGGGTGAACTAGTGGATATTATTAAAAGCGCGATTCCTGCTCCGGCTAGACGTAATGGTGGACATCCAGCCAAACGGATTTTTCAAGCGATTCGTATTGCGGTCAATGATGAGCTAGGAGCAGTGGAAGAATCTTTAGAACAAGCAATCGCATTATTAAACCTTAATGGCAGAGTAAGTGTGATTACATTCCATTCATTAGAAGATCGTATTGTAAAAACGATGTTTAAGGAATACAGTCAAGTGCGTGATTTACCACCTGGCTTACCTGTGATTCCAGATGAATACAAACCTATCTTAAAGTTAGTGAATAAAAAACCGATAACTGCCTCAAAAGAAGAATTGGCAGAAAATAATCGTTCGCGCAGTGCAAAGTTGAGAGTAGCGGAAAAAGTAATGATGAAGGAGTAGGGCAATGGCTGAATTGAAATATCAAGAGTATTCATTTGATATCGATACATCAATGAATCAACCAACTGAACAAATGAATAGCTTTGTGATCGAAGAAGTCAAACGGCCCGCTATTAACAATGCTGGTGTTTCAGCAGCTAATAAGTTGGAACGAATTAGCTTAGTTGAAAAAGTGATTGCTGTTTCTATCCTACTTTTTGTCGTTGTTGTGGCGCTAGGGATGATTTATATCCGCACTTCAATCAATCAGGTGGAACACGATATCTCAATAGTTGAGAATGAAATTAAAGTGAATGAAAAAGAAATTACTCGCTTACAGCAAGAAAAAAATGAACTATCAAAAGCTGACAGGATTAAACAAATTGCTGAAAAATTAGGGTTATCAATTAATGATGATAATTTAAGGAAAGTGAAGTAAATGACTTATAAACAAAAAATTGATAAGTTTCTTAAAAAAAAGAATCTAACTACTACGAACAACCGCAAAAAAGTCGGAATCTTATTCTTTCTTACCACTATTGCGTTGTTCTTTTTATTTGTTTTACGTTTGGGTTATATTGTACTAGTCGGTAATGTAGGCGATATATCTTTAAAGCAGCGTACGACCGAATTATACAAAGGTTCAGAGGTGATTACAGCCAAGCGAGGGACCATTTATGATCGAAATGGCATTGCAATTGCTGAAGATGCGACCTCTTATTCTGCTTATGTGGTACTCTCTGATACCTACGTACAAGGTAAGACCAAATTATATGCTGAGCCAAAAGATTTTAGTAATATTGCAGAAGTGCTACATGATAAGGTTGGAACCAGTAAAAGTAAAGTAGAGAAAATTTTAAATACGGCTTATAACAAAAAAGTACGTCCTTATCAAGTAGAAATTTCGGCTGCTAAAGATATTACTTTGCAACAAAAACAAGCAATTGAAAAAGAATTAAAATCTCGTAAAAGCAAAGGGTTATATTTCAATAGTCATCCTTCGCGAATCTATCCAAATGGCCAATTTTCTTCTCATTTAATTGGTTATGCGGATATTGCTGTGAAGAATAATGAAGAACGCTTAGTCGGAAAACTTGGCATTGAAGAAGCGTATAATGATGTCTTAAAAGGTACAGATGGCAAGATTACCTATCAAAAAGATAATTATCAAAACCCATTGCCTGGTACGGTTGCTGAGAAAAAGGCCGCAGTTGATGGAAAAGATATCTATACTACTTTAGATAGTCGTCTCCAAACTTATTTAGATTCTTTATTGACTGAAGCTTACAAGAAAAGCAAGCCAGAAAACATGACTGGTGTCTTAATGAATGCGAAAACTGGGGAGATTTTAGCCGCTGCCCAACAACCTTCTTTCAATCCTGAAGATAAATCAACATTGGGTGGCAAAGATTTTACTTGGTTGAATTTATTATTACAAGAAACATATGAACCAGGGTCAACAATGAAAATTCTTATGACCTCCGCAGCAATTGATCAAGGGGTATTTAATGAGAATGAAAGTTATCAATCTGGTCAAATCAAGATTGCTGATACGGTGATTGATGACTGGGATCATGGGGCTTTAGGTACTTTAACCATGCGTCAGGCGCTTTCTTGGTCTAGTAACAAAGGGATGGTTATGTTAGAGCAACGTATGCAAGACCGTTGGCAAAGATATTTAAAACAATTCGGCTTTGGTCAAAGTACAAATGCTGGTATACTGGGTGAAAGTCCGGGGATGTTGCCAGAGGACAATGTAGTTTCTCACGCGATGACATCCTTTGGTCAAGGGATTGCTGTAACAAACTTCCAAATGTTGCAAGCATTTACGGCGGTTTCGAATAACGGGACTATGGTTAAACCACACTTTATAAAAGAAATTGTCGATCATACAACGAATAAAAAGGCGATTACGCAAACAGAAGTCGTCGGCAAGCCAATTAGTGAAAATGCTGCTCGTAAAGTCCGCGAATATATGCGAGATGTTGTTGAAAATAAAGATTATGGTAATGCTTATGGCAAATATAGCGTGCCAGGCTATAATATTTCGGCTAAAACGGGTACTGCGGAGGTCGCTTCAGGTTCTGGTGGCTATCTCCAAGGTGCTAATTCTAACCTATATTCTATTGTTTTGATGGTCCCTTCTGAAGAGCCGGAATATGTTTTATATCTAACGGTGAAATTGCCAAAAGAAAACGATGGAACGATTTTACCAAGTGTGGCAAATCCGTTACTAAAACGTGCGATGGACCTTCAAGATGAAACGGTAGCCGCACCTGAAACTACTGAAAAGAGTACTGAAAAAGTAACCGTGGATAAATTCACAGGCATGAGTAGTGTTGCTGCTGCGAACCTAGCTGAAAAACGTGGCCTAGATGTCGTGGTCATTGGTAATGGCGAAAAAGTGACGGCGCAATCCTTGAAAGCCGGTATCAAAGTCTTACCGAATGAAAAAATCATTCTTTTAGCGAAGGGTGAAAATGCTTATATGCCAGATGTGTCTGGTTGGTCGAAAGCGGACTTAGTGAAGTTTGGTAGTATTTTAGATATCAAAGTGAAATTTAATGGTAGTGGTTATTGTGTGAACCAAAGTATTCAACCTTATGAAACTTTAACAGATAAAAAATCAATTACCTTTACCTTAAAAGAAAATGATTAATAAGTAGGAGTTAATGATGGAACTAACAAAATTTTTCTTACCTTTTGCAAGTGGATTTGGCTTTACCTTTGCCTTTATGCCACTGTTTATCCATTACTTTCAAATGAAAAAATATGGTCAAGAGATTCGTGATGAAGGACCAAAATGGCATAATGTAAAAGCAGGGACCCCGACGATGGGAGGTTTTGTATTTAGCTTAGCAGCGATTGTAACCAGCATTTGGGCAGCTGTTTGGCTAAAACTGTTAACCCCTACGCTATTTATTTTACTATTTGTCTTTCTTCTTTATGGCACACTGGGCTTTTTAGATGATTTTATTAAGATTTTTATGAAACGAAATCTTGGTTTGAAATCTTTACAAAAGCTAATCGGCCAAATCATTGGTGGGGTAGTCTTTTATCTAATCTTTTTAGTTGATAAACAACCAAACACGCTAAACTTCTTTACAATTGAAATCCCATTATCTTATCTATATGGTTTGTTTATCGTTTTTTGGTTAGTTGGTTTTTCAAATGCAGTCAATTTAACAGATGGGATTGACGGTTTAGTCTCTGGATTAGGCACAATTTCTTTCTTAACGTATGCGATAATCGCTTGGCATCAAAAACAATATGATATCTTACTTGTATGTATTAGTGTGGTGGGTGGCTTAGTTGGCTTCTTCCCATATAATCATAAACCTGCTAAAATTTTCATGGGGGATGTTGGTTCACTAGCTTTAGGGGGGCTTTTGGCTTCGATTTCGATTTTATTACATCAAGAATGGACCTTATTATTAGTTGGCTTAATCTATGTGATCGAAACAGCTAGTGTGATGTTGCAAGTGACTTCCTTTAAATTAACAGGCAAACGTATCTTTAAGATGTCACCGATTCACCACCATTTTGAGATGAGTGGTTGGTCAGAGTGGAAGATCGATATCGTATTCTGGTTGATTGCTGTGATTTGTTCAGTGGTCACTTTGATGATTGTATTGTAAAAAGCGAGGGATGAAAGATGAAGAAAGTGACAAAATTTCAAAATGAAAAAGTATTAGTTTTAGGATTAGCAAAGAGCGGAGTAAGTGCGGCCAAATTGTTACACGATTTGGGTGCACTTGTTACCGTTAATGATGGTAAACCTTTTAATGAAAATCCTCAAGCACAGGAATTATTGGAAGCCGGCATTACCGTTATTACCGGTAGCCATCCGATTGAGTTGGTGGATGAAGGATTTAGTTTAATGGTCAAAAATCCAGGTATTCCTTATACGCATCCAATGGTTGCACGTGCTTTAGAACTTCATATTCCAGTGATTACTGAAGTGGAATTAGCTTATTTGATTAGTGAAGCACCAATTATCGGTATTACCGGAACCAATGGTAAAACCACGACGACTACGATGATTGCGACGATTTTAAATGAAAATCGTACAAAAGGTCAAGCACGTTTATCAGGAAATATCGGTTATCCAGCTAGTTCTGTGGCCCAAGAAGCAACAAGTGATGATGAGTTAGTTATGGAATTATCTAGTTTCCAATTGAAAGGGACACAAAGTTTTCATCCACATATTGCAGTGATTTCGAATCTTTATGAAGCGCATATTGACTATCACCAAACGAGAGCTGATTATGTAGCCTCAAAGTGGAAAATCCAAGCGAATATGACTGCGGATGATTATCTTGTACTTAACTGGCAACAAGAAGAGGTTCGTGAATTAGCTAAAACGACCAAAGCACAAGTAGTGGCATTTTCAACAACTGAAAAAGTCGATGGCGCCTATTTGCTAGATGGCAATTTGTACTATAAAGATGAATTGGTCATGCCAGCTGATCAATTAGGGGTTCCAGGCAGCCATAATATCGAAAATGCCTTAGCTGCAATTGCGGTGGCTAAATTAATGCATGTCGAAAATAGTGCGATTCAATCTGCGCTTAGTCAATTTCATGGTGTGAAACATCGGACGCAGTTTATTAAAGAAATTGCTGGGGTGCGCTATTACAATGATTCTAAAGCAACCAATATTTTAGCTACACAAAAGGCTTTAGCTGGTTTTGATTTGAGCAAGGTTGTATTATTAGCTGGTGGGTTAGACCGTGGAAATACCTTTGATGCCTTAATTCCTAGTTTGAAGGGCTTAAAAGCAATTATTTTATTCGGTGAAACCAAGAATAAATTAGCTGATGCGGCGAAACAAGCAGGGGTTACATCCATTACAATGACCGAAAATGTCGAAACAGCAGTACCAATTGCAGCTAAATTGGCTCAAGCAGGGGATATTGTCTTATTATCACCGGCCAATGCTAGCTGGGATCAATATCCAAACTTTGAAGTCCGTGGTGACAAATTTATTGCGGCAATCGAAAAATTATAAGAAATGAGCGGAAATTCATGAAAATATTATTAACTGGTGGGGGAACTGGTGGCCATATTTATCCGGCTTTGGCTTTTATTAAATATGTAAAATCAGTGGATCCAACAAGCGAATTTATGTATATCGGAGCAAAACGCGGCTTAGAAAATAAAATCTTGCCCCAAACGGATATTCCTTTTCAAACCTTAGAAATTCAGGGCTTTAAACGCAGCTTGTCAGTGGATAATCTCAAAACATTGCAACTCTTTTTTAGAAGTATGCGTCAAGCAAAGAAAATATTGCGAGATTTTCAACCAGACGTCGTGATTGGTACTGGTGGCTATGTTTCTGGTGCAGTGGTATTCCAGGCTAGCCGCATGCATATTCCGACAATTATTCATGAGCAAAACAGCGTTCCTGGGATTACGAATAAATTTTTAGCGCGCTATGTGGATAAAATTGGGATTGCTTTTAGCGATGCGGGACAGTATTTTCCACTAGCCAAAACAGAACTAGTCGGTAATCCACGCGCGCAAGAAATGCAAGGAGTCGTTCGCAGTGATGTTTTGTCGCAATATGATTTAAAACCAGGTGTTAAGACGGTTTTAATTTTTGGTGGGAGTCAAGGTGCCTTAAAAATTAATCAAGCCGTTGTCAATGCCTTACCTATCTTAGCGAAAAAAAATTATCAAGTGTTATATGCTTCAGGTGAAAGATATTACCATCAAATTGAAGAAGAAATCGGGATGTCTAAGGATGCATTTGTGAATATCTCCATTCAACCTTATATTCACAATATGGCAGAAGTGATGGCCAACTGTGATTTACTCATTGGGCGGGCCGGAGCGACTTCCATTGCTGAACTAACTGCGCTTGGGTTACCATCAATTTTAATTCCAAGTCCATATGTAACCAATGATCACCAAACGAAAAATGCCAAAAGTTTAGAAAAGATTGGTGCAAGTAAGGTGATTGCAGATGCGGACTTAACTGGTGAACTTCTGGTGCGAGCGATTGACTCAATTATGAATGATGATACGCTTTTACAAAGTATGTCTAAAGCGTCTAAGAGTCAAGGAATTGTGGATGCCTCACAAAGGCTGTATAAGCTAGTTTTAGAAGTAACTGAAAAGTAGGTGATGACTATTAGTACAAAAGAGGAAAAGCAATCAAAGCTAGACAAAAAAGAAAATAGTCAAAAAAAGCCTACACCTTGGCAAGAAGCCCATCAAAAGTATTTAGAAGAAAAGACATTGATGGATAAAATCCTGAAAAAAAATAAAGAACAAGAGGGCTCAGCACATCTGGAAGAACATAGTAAAGAAGTTGATCAAGTAGCTGCACAAGAGGGAGAAAAAAATGATAGCCCCATTATCGAAATTCTCTCTTCAGAAAAGTCAACGGAGCGTACACGTGAAAATATAAGTTTTTCTGATAAGTTGCCTAAGATGAAGGATTATCGTCAACGCAAACTATATCGTCGTTTAACGTTGATTATTTCACTGTTTTTGATACCATTAGTAGGATGTATCTATTACATTTCGCCTTTGGGTCAGTTAGCTAAGGTAGATGTTGTACATAATCAGCAAGTTCCAAGTGAGCAGATTGTGAAAACAGCGAATTTTAAAATAAACGAACCATTATGGGAACAATATTTTTCACGTCAAAGCGCGATTCAAAAAATTCAAAAAATATCTCCTTGGATTAAAGCGGTCAATGTGAAAATTGTTCATTTCAATCAATTTCAAATCAATGTGACAGAATATCACAGAGTGGCTTATTTACTCACAGGTGATAAGTATTATGATATTTTAGAAAATGGTCAAGTGTTGAAAAATCCGATTACCCAAGATCAATTACAAAGTGGTTTACCGATATTGGAAGGATTTACTTCTAAAAAGTTAATTTTAAAAACGCTGAAAGCATATCACAAACTTCCGGAAGAATTTAAACAAAGCATTTCACAAATTAAGTCCACACCGCGCGCAGAAAATGATCAATTATTAACCTTAAATATGAATGATCAAAATCAAGTGTTAATCAATATTGATCAATTGACAAAAAAATTACCATACTATGCCAAAGTTGCTAGCAATATGCAAGAGCCAGGGATTGTGGATATGGAAGTAGGTTTATTCACTTATCCTTATCCAAAAGAGGAGAAAAAAACAGGGGATAGTTCAGAGAAAATGTCGGATAGTGACTCTGAAAATAGTGAAAGCGTTCAAGAAAATCCACAAGCATAAGATTCTTTAAAGAAATTTGCAAAATTTAGGATTTTTTTATATAATTTATCGCTACCTACTTTTTAAAATTGGGTAAAAATGTTAGAATTGTAAACAGTGAAAACTAAAAAAAAGTTAAGTTTGAACAAATTTTGTTCTATTGATAGTTAAAAATTAGGAGGGAGCCCCATCCATGGCAAAAACGGGAATTTATGTTGGGCTTGATATTGGTACGACATCGGTGAAAGTCGTTGTCGCTGAATATGTTGATAGCCAAATGAATATTATCGGTGTCGGCAATGCGAAGTCTGAAGGAATTAATCGCGGAATCATTGTTGATATTGAAAAAACGGTCCAAGCAATTAAACGTGCAGTGGGACAAGCAGAAGAAAAAGCAGGTATTCAAATTCGTACGGTGAATGTTGGTATTCCAGCAAATCTTTTAGAAGTCGAAAACTGCCAAGGGATGATTGCAGTAAATAATGAATCTAAAGAAATCACAAACGAAGATGTTCGTAATGTAGCATCTGCAGCATTAGTTCGTTCAGTGCCACCTGAAAGACAAATTATTGCAGTATTACCACAAGAATTTACGGTTGATGGTTTTGAAGGTATTAAAGATCCACGTGGCATGATTGGTGTTCGCCTTGAAATGTACGGTGTGATGTTTACTGGTCCTAAGACGATTATTCATAATATTCGTAAATGTGTAGAAAAAGCAGGGTTAACAATTGGTCAAACCATTATTACGCCACTTGCTTTAACTGAATCTATTTTATCTGATGGTGAAAAAGATTTCGGTACGATTGTCATTGATATCGGTGGTGGTCAAACAACAACAGCTGTCATGCATGATAAACAATTGAAGTTTACTAACGTGAATCAAGAAGGTGGCGAATATGTCACTCGTGATATTTCAACTGTTTTAAATACTTCATTTAATAATGCAGAAGCCTTGAAAATTAATTATGGTGATGCTTATCCTGCACGTACATCTGCAAGCGAAGAATTCCCAGTTGATGTCATTGGTAAGGCAGAACCAGTAAAAATTGATGAACGTTATTTATCAGAAATCATCGAAGCACGTATGGAACAAATCTTTACAAAAGCCAAAGACGTATTAGATGAAATCGATGCGCTTGATTTACCAGGTGGTGTCGTTTTAACTGGTGGGGCAGCTAGTCTTCCAGGTGTGGTTGATTTAGCACAAGAAATCTTAGGTACACCAGTGAAATTACATGTTCCAAATCACATGGGCTTAAGAAATCCAGTATTTACAAACGTCATTAGCTTAGTGGACTATGCTGCAAGTATGAGCGAAATTACCCAAGTGGTTGTTTCAGCCATTACTGGAGAAAGCGTCGTGCCTACCACTTCATCTACACCGGCTGTTCCAACACCAGTGCTCCCAGATGAAGAAACAGATTATGAACAAACAACTTATGATTTAAATGAGAAGTACTATGATGAAGAAGAACATCAAGAAAAAGTCACAGATAAGATTAAGAATTTCTTTTCTAACTTTTTTGAATAGTTGATAGGAGGAAATCGATAATGGAATTTTCAATTGATAATAGTGTAAATTCTGGCGCGATTATTAAAGTAATCGGTGTCGGCGGTGGCGGTGGTAATGCCGTTAACCGCATGATTGAAGAAAACGTAAAAGGTGTTGAATTTATCGTAGTCAATACGGATGTTCAAGCTTTACGTGCCTCAAAAGCTGAAACAGTTATCCAATTAGGACCTAAATTCACTCGTGGTTTAGGAGCAGGTTCTCAACCTGAAGTGGGTCAAAAAGCTGCTGAAGAAAGTGAAGAAGCGATTCGCGAATCATTAGAAGGTGCAGATATGGTCTTCATCACTGCTGGTATGGGTGGTGGAACAGGTACAGGTGCTGCGCCAATCGTTGCTCGTATCGCTAAAGAAATCGGTGCTTTAACTGTTGGGGTAGTGACACGTCCATTCACATTTGAAGGTCCAAAACGTGGGCGCTATGCTGCAGAAGGTATCGCTAAATTAAAAGAAAACGTAGATACTTTATTAATTATCTCAAATAACCGCTTATTAGAAATCGTTGATAAAAAGACACCTATGTTACAAGCTTTCCGTGAAGCTGATAATGTATTACGTCAAGGGGTTCAAGGTATTTCTGATTTAATTACTGCACCAGGTTATGTGAACCTTGACTTTGCCGATGTGAAAACTGTGATGGCTAATCAAGGTACTGCTTTAATGGGTATCGGGGTTGCTAGTGGTGAAGAACGTGTGGTTGAAGCTACTAAACGAGCAATTTCTTCTCCATTATTAGAAACTTCTATTGATGGGGCAGAACAAGTCTTACTAAACATCACTGGTGGCTTAGATATGACTTTATTTGAAGCACAAGATGCAGCAGATATTGTGGCACATGCTGCAAGTGGTGATGTAAATATTATCCTTGGTACTTCAATCAATGAAGAACTAGGCGATGAAATTCGAGTAACTGTTATTGCGACTGGTATTGATCCAAGTAAACGTGAAAATACTTCTGGTCGCAGTCATCGTGCTAGCCAAATTCACACAACACAACCAAAACCAGCTCTTGATTTAGACCAAGCACGCCCAACAGCACCAACAACGAATGAAGAAAATTCATTTGGTGACTGGGATATTCGTAAAGAACAAAATGTCCGTCCTAAAGTAGATGACGCACAATTTGATAATGTTGAAAAACGTGAATTTGAAACATTTAACAAAGAAGAAGTAAAACCGGCAGAAGATGAGTTAAGTACACCGCCATTTTTCCGTCGTAAACGCAATAATTAAGTAATAAAGGAGACCTGATCATGATGTTAGCTGATAATTTAAAACAAGTACAACAATCTATTCAGAATGCTTGTGATCAGGTTGGACGTAGTTGTTCTGAGGTAACTTTAGTAGCTGTTACGAAGACTGAAGATGTCCCGACAACCCAAGCGATGATAGCGTTAGGTCAATTGCACTTAGCCGAAAATCGTGCGGATAAATTTTTAGCTAAAAAACAAGCGATTAATCATCCGGAGGTTGTCTGGCATTATATCGGTAATTTGCAACGACGTAAAGTCAAAGATGTCATTAATGAAGTAGATTATTTTCATGCCTTAGATAGTTTGAAGTTGGCTGATGAAATTCAAAAAAGAGCGCAAAAAGTCGTTAAGTGTTTTGTTGAAGTCAATGTTTCTGGTGAAGAAAGTAAGCATGGATTGACACTTGAAGAGACCGAAGACTTTATCTTGTCGCTTCATGCGCATGATAAAATTCAAGTTGTCGGTTTAATGACGATGGCTCCTTTTGACTCTACCGTCACTGAACAACACGATATTTTTAAGAAATTAAAACAAAAGCAATGTGAGATTGAAAAGTTGGCTTTATCTTATGCTCCTTGTCATGATTTAAGTATGGGGATGTCTAATGATTTTCCTATTGCTGTGATGGAAGGTGCAACTTTTGTTAGAGTCGGCACGGCATTGTTTAAGTGAGACGTGAAAGGAGGATGAACCATGAATCTGCATGAAATGTGGGAAAATGCTAAAAACTTTTTTGGTATGGCTGATGATGAAACTGCTGAAGCGAACAATTATCAGGATGAAGAACAAGTTGAAGAGCATCCAAGCGTGACTAATCGTGTCAGTAATCCTGCATCTCAAAATCACCAATCTACTAGGCAGTCGTTTTATCAGCGCTCAGTAGCCAATCAGTCTCGGGATTATTCAGCGCAACGATCACAAGAAGAACGTTATAATAACCAATCACGACAATATCATGCTCAGGCACAAAATGTAGTTTCTATGCAGCAGTCAAGAGCAAATAAATCTTCTACTAAACCACGTAGTACAAGAGAAAATCATGCTGCAAATAAGATTATTATTATTGAGCCTAGAGCTTATTCAGAAGCGATGAAAATTGCCAAGCATATTATGAATGGTGAGTCTGTCTTAGTAAATTTCCATCAGATTGAAGAATATCAAGCAAGAAGAATTGTTGATTTCTTGACAGGCACTGTTTATGCTGAAAATGGTGATATTAAGCGTGTAGGTAATGAAATCTTCTTATGTACGGCACAAGGAGTAGAAATTGATGGGACAGCGCAATCTTTAATGGATGCCAATATGTTGGAGATTCAATAATTATTTTGTCAGTGTGTTTGCTGACGATGATTAGGAGGACAAGCCTATCCTATTTTTATTAATTAAATTAATTGGTGATGTGGTCTATCTTTATACGACATTACTTGTTATCTATGCATTATTATCTTGGTTCCCTGGTGGATACCAAAGTAAATTTGGCCAACTTCTAAGTAAGATTTGTGAGCCATATTTAAGTATCTTTGATCGGGTGAAATTACAATTCGGACCGGTCGACTTTACGATTCTTTTTGCAGTACTAGTTTTACAATTAGCTAGTCAGGCATTGATTCGTATTTTACTATTTTTTGTATATTAATTTAAGGGGGTGGCTTTTTTGAACGCAAATGTGTATCAACATTTTCGGGAAGATGAGCGCCCTTTTATTGACACTGTAGAAGAATGGTTAGAAAAAGTGGAAATGCAATATGCGCCAGTTCTAACTGACTTTTTAGATCCAAGACAAGCCTATATTTTAGAGACATTAATTCGTCAAAATTCTAATTTAGGTTTTCGTTTTTATGGTGGCTATGAATCAAGCGAGCGTACACGTTGTTTGATTTATCCAGATTATTATATGCCGACACAAGAGGATTTTGAAATTGCCCTATTTACCATTCAATATCCTAAAAAATTTGCACAATTAAGTCATAGTAAGATTCTAGGGACTTTATTATCTACTGGGTTAAAGCGTCAATCTTTCGGAGATATTATCTCTGATGGCGAAAATTGGCAAGTCTTAATGTCTAAAGAAATTAGCCATTATGTGCAGACTCAGGTAGAAAAAATCGGCAAAATCTCGGTGCGTTTAGAGCAAGCCAACTATACAGAATTAATCATTCCAAAAGATGATTGGACCTTAGAGCAGGCAATTGTGAGCTCTTTGCGGGTAGATGTGGTGATATCCAATGTCTTTAATATCTCGCGTCAACGTTCAAAACAACTCATCGAAGCCAATAAGGTTAAGTTAAATTGGATGGAATTGCAAAGAGCAGATTTTGTTTTGGATTTATTAGATATTGTATCAATAAGAGGATTTGGTCGCCTGCAGATTCGTGCGATTGAAGGGACGACTAAGAAAGAAAAAATTCGTTTATCATTGGGTGTGTTACGTAAATAAATTTTATGAGGTGATTGCCATGGCTTTAACTCCATTAGATATTCAAAATAAAGTATTTTCAAATAAGATGCGCGGCTTTGATCGTGATGAGGTATTAGACTTTTTAGACTTAGTAGCGCGTGATTATGAAATTGCTGTGCAAAAAAATCGTGAGCTAGAAAAATCTTTAAAGCATGCGGAAGAAAAATTAGCTTATTTTAACGAATTAAAAGATGCGTTAAATCAATCTATCATTGTGGCACAAGATACAGCAGATAAGGTGAAATCAAGTGCTACCAAAGAATCTGAAGTGTTAGTAACTTCTGCACAAAATAAAGCCAATGAATTGGTTGCAGATGCGGAAAAACGTGCTTTCCAAATTACACAAGCGGCAGAAGATAAAGCAAAAGAAATTCTTTCAGATGCCACTCAAAATGCGCGTCAATTAGTTCTAGAAACCAACGATTTGAAGAAGAAAACACGCGTCTTTTACAATAGCTTATTACTGAAGATTGAAACCCAATTACAAGAAGTAAAAAGTCCAGAATGGGATGATATTTTAGCACCATTTTCAACTTATGTGCCAGATTCATCTACTGTTTTGAAAGAAGTTTTAGAACAAACACTTGACAACGAGGTAGATCTTGAAGTAAACTCACAATTAGAAGTTTCTAATCAAGAAGACGATGAAACTGAATCATCTTTAACTGAATAAATGTTAGTGGAACAGAAAGCATTATTTTATTTTTCATAGCGAGTCGGTGAGAGTGAAAGACCGGTAAACCCTGAAATAATGCAGATCATCCTAAGTTTACTATCCCGAACCCATCGTATATGGTAAGTAAGGATAGACGGCTCATCTCGCTATCGATGTCAAAAGGAAGATGTATATCTTTAAATTTTGGGTGGTACCACGATTTCGTTCGTCCCTATGCTGAATTAGCATAGGGACTTTTTTTAGGACGTGAAACAGCTGGTCAGACATGAAGAAATTCGTGTGCTTACCTACCGCTGAGAAAATCGGATGAAAGGAGATTTTCTCAAGCGGGAGGGCGAATTTCACAATGTCTAGCTGTTGAACGCCGATGATTAAGGATGTGAGCCGGTGAACACAGATTAAATATGGATGTGAAGCGACTTGATTGGTCCACTGAATTATTTTTTTTAGATGATTTTTAATAATTAAAAGGGGAGACAAGATAAATGAAATTGAAAGAAACACTCCATCTTGGAAAAACTGGTTTTCCAATGCGTGGGAACTTGCCAAACCGTGAAGGCGAATGGCAAAAGGAATGGGACGAAAAAGATTTATACGGTCAACGTCAAAAATTAAATGAAGGCAAACCAAGCTTTGTTCTACATGATGGTCCTCCATATGCGAACGGGAACATTCATTTAGGACATTCTTTAAATAAAATTAGTAAAGATATTATTATCCGCAGCAAGTCTATGTCAGGCTTCCGTTCACCTTTTGTACCTGGTTGGGATACACATGGTCTACCAATCGAACAAGTTTTAGCAAAACAAGGCGTCAAACGTAAAGAAATGGATATCGTGGCATACCGCAAACTTTGTCATGATTACGCGTTATCTCAAGTAGATAAACAACGTGCCGACTTCAAACGTTTAGGGGTTTCTGGTGATTGGCAACATCCATATGTGACTTTAACACCTGACTATGAAGCAGCTCAAATTCGAGTATTTGGTAAAATGGCTGAAAAAGGCTATATCTACAAAGGTTTGAAACCAATTTACTGGTCACCATCAAGTGAATCTTCACTAGCTGAAGCCGAAATCGAATATCATGATGTGAAATCACCATCTATTTACGTTGCTTTCAAAGTGGTAGATGGAAAAGATTTATTAGATACTGATACTTCATTCATTATCTGGACCACTACGCCATGGACCTTGCCTGCTAACTTAGGTATCTCTGCTAATCCTGATTTTGACTATGTACAAATCAAAGCAGACGGTCGCAAATTTGTCGTTGCTAAAGACCTATTAGAAACTGTAACTAAAGAAATTGGTTGGGAAAATGTTGAAGTCTTACAAGAATTCAAAGGGGAAGTCCTTGATTTAATGACGGCACAACATCCTTTCTATGATCGTACTTCATTATTAATGTTAGGTGATCATGTTACTTTAGATGCCGGTACTGGTTTAGTTCATACTGCTCCAGGACACGGGGAAGAAGACTATATTGTTGGTAAGAAATATGGCTTAGATGTGCTTTCTCCATTAGATAGCCGTGGTTGCTACACAGCTGAAGCGCCTGGTTTTGAAGGTATGTTCTATGACAAAGCTAATCCAATTGTAACGAAGATGCTGGAAGAAAATGGATCTTTATTAAAACTTGATTTCTTCACCCATAGCTATCCACATGACTGGCGTACGAAGAAACCTGTTATTTATCGTGCAACGCCTCAATGGTTTGCTTCTATCGATAAATTCCGTCAAGATATCCTTGATGAAGTGGAAAAGGTCGATTGGATTATCCCATGGGGTAAAACTCGTCTGTATAACATGATTCGTGACCGTGGCGACTGGGTAATCTCTCGTCAACGTGCTTGGGGTGTACCATTACCTGTATTCTATGCAGAAAATGGTGAAGCAATCCTTACTCATGAAACCATCGAACATGTTGCTGAATTATTTGCTGAATATGGTTCAAATGTTTGGTTTGAACGTGAAGCTAAAGATTTATTACCAGAAGGCTTCACGCACCCAGGTTCACCAAATGGTATCTTCACAAAAGAAACAGATATCATGGACGTATGGTTTGACTCAGGTTCTTCACATGAAGGTGTGTTACGTAATCGTCCTGAATTGAAATTCCCAGCTGATATGTACTTAGAAGGTTCTGACCAATACCGTGGTTGGTTCAACTCAAGTATTACAACAAGTGTGGCCATTAATGGGGTTGCGCCTTATAAAGCAGTATTATCTCAAGGATTTACCTTAGATGGTGAAGGACGCAAGATGAGTAAATCATTAGGAAATACGATTGTTCCTGAAACAGTCATTAAACAAATGGGTGCTGATATCTTACGTCTATGGGTAAGTAGTGTGGACTATGAATCCGATGTACGTGTGTCAATGGATATCTTAGCACAAGTATCTGAAGTTTATCGTAAAATCCGTAACACCATGCGTTTCTTATTAGCTAATACGACTGACTTTGATCCAGAAGTAAATCGTGTGGCTTATGAAGATTTACGCTCAGTAGATAAATACATGATGGTTCGTTTAAATCAAACCATCGAGCAAATCAGAAAAGAAGGTTATGACAAATACAACTTCTTACACATCTATCGTACAGTTGTTAACTTCTTAACGGTTGACCTTTCTTCATTCTACTTAGACTTTGCCAAAGATGTGGTCTATATCGAAGCGGCTGATAATCATGAACGTCGCTGCATGCAAACTGTCTTCTATGATACTGCTGTGGCCTTGACGAAATTATTAACGCCAATTATCCCACATACGGCTGAAGAAATCTGGAGCTACCTAAAAGAAGAGGAAGAATATGTACAATTAGCCGAATTCCCTGAAGTTGAAACTTTTGTGAATCAAGAAGAATTACTTGATATGTGGAAAGCCTTCATGGACTTTAGAGATGATGTATTGAAAGCTTTAGAAGTTGCGCGTAATGAAAAATTAATTGGTAAATCAATGGAAGCGAAAGTAACGGTTTATCCAAATGAACAAGTTCGTACTTTATTAACTGCTTTAAATGCAAACTTACCACAGTTATTAATCATTTCACCAGACTTCTTTACTGTAAGTAAAGAAGGTCCAGCAAGTGCGCCTGAAGCTGCTCAAAAATTTGAAGATGCTGCTATCTTAGTAGAACGCGCAGAAGGTCATGTATGTGATCGTTGTCGTCAAGTCAAAGCTAAATTAAGTGACCACGAACACCTAGAACATGTTTGTGAACACTGTGCAGAAGTGATTGAATCAGAATTTCCTGAAGAAGCAAAAGTAGGCTTTGAATAAAAATAATCATAACTAAGTTTTTTAGAGGAAATCGCCGACCAGTCGATGAAAGCTGGTAGGTGCTTTCCTCTTTTTTTGTAAGAATGTGAATGAACAGCGAGTATTTTGTTGGTTATTAGTCTATTGATAACGATTCTCAATGAAAACAGTGAAAATATGTTGGAATTTTCTAAAAATTTATGTAAAATATAACAATATTATTAAATGAACTCATTAAAAATTAATAATAAATGAGAAAGTTGATTGTTGGTAGGTTTAGATCAAAAAAGGAAGGTGTAATCAATGACGACAGCTGAAAAATCAAAATTAATGTATGATCCTTCATTTGAAAAAGATGCTTGTGGGATGGGATTTATCGCGCAAAAAGATGGCAAAGCAAGTCACCAACTAGTCGACTATGCATTAACCATGTTAGAAAGAATGAATCACCGTGGGGGAACTGGTGCGGAGCCTGATACGGGTGACGGGGCAGGGATTTTAATGGCCATGCCTGATAGTTTCTTCCAGAAAAAAGCACAAGAAGCAGGCGTACAATTACCACCAAAAGATGATTATGCGGTGGCCATGCTATTTTTACCAAAAGAAGCCGAGCAAAAAGCGACTTTACAACAGGCGATTGTCAATGATATTGAACAAGCAGGCTATCATGTCTTATGGCAAAGAGATGTCCCATATGCTTTTTCAAACTGTGGACCTGGTGCTCAAAAAGTGATGCCAAGTTTTGTCCAAATTTTTATTGAAAAACCAGTGGATACGAAGGCAGGAAGAGCATTTGAAGATCAATTATTCTTGCTTCGTCGCAAATTAGAAAAAACATATCTAGCAAGTGATTTGACGATTTGTACGTTATCGAGTCAGACGATTTGTTATAAGGGGATGCTGCATGCTTATCAAGTGCGTCTATTCTATCTAGATTTACAAGATGAAGCGATGGAAACAAGTATTGCCTTAACCCACTCACGCTTTTCAACCAATACTTTCCCTAGTTGGAATCGTGCGCAACCTTTCCGCTTTTTAGCCCACAATGGTGAAATTAATACCTTACGTGGTGCAGAAAACTGGATGCACTCTCATCAAATTGAAGTCTATGATGAAGAAAATTCTGACTCTGCGAAATTAGAAAACTGTATGGAATACCTTTATCGTAATGGTCGTGATATGGCCCATGCGTTAATGATGATGGTCCCTGAGGCTTGGTCTAAAGAAGCCAATTTATCTGCCAGCCAAACAGCTTTCAATGAATATAATGCAAGTTTTATGGCACCATGGGATGGACCGGCTGCTTTATGTTTTACTGATGGTCAATTAGTAGGAGCTGCCCTTGACCGTAATGGATTGCGCCCTTCAAGATATTCGATTACCAAAGATGGGTTAGTGGTCGTAGCTTCTGAATCTGGTGTGGTTGACCTTGAGCCAAGTACCGTGATTGAAAAAGGCGTATTAGGACCAGCAAACTTCTTCTTAGTGGATACTAGAACTGGCAAAATCATGCATTCAGCAGAAGTCAAAGCCCATTATGCGAGCCAACATCCTTATGAAAAATGGATTGCGAAAAATACGTTAACTTTAGACAAAATTGCCCCCGTTAAACAAACTGCGACAAGCTATAGTGAACGTGACATG
This sequence comes from Candidatus Enterococcus stercoripullorum, assembly GCA_019120335.1. Lineage (GTDB taxonomy): Bacteria > Bacillota > Bacilli > Lactobacillales > Enterococcaceae > Enterococcus_E > Enterococcus_E stercoripullorum. The sequence continues at coordinate 45,711 of DWVH01000025.1, read as the reverse complement.
CAACAAATGTGGAAAGTCTTTGGATACACCGATGAAATGATTCGTACCGTGATTATTCCAATGGCTAAAGACGGGCAAGAACCGGTTATTTCTATGGGATTTGACTCACCATTAGCGGTATTAAGTAAGAATCCACAGTCTTTATTTACGTACTTTAAGCAACAATTCGCGCAAGTCACCAATCCACCAATTGATGCGATTCGTGAAAAGATGGTCATTGGTACAGAGTTATTCTTAGGTCGCGATGTGGATGTTAAGGCTGATATTGAGAAGAACTGTACGAAATTAAAAGTGGATTCACCGGTGATTTCAACTGAAGATTTCTTAAAGATTCAATCCTTAAAACAAAAAAACCATCGTGCTGTGACTTTATCGACACTCTATGATTATGAGCCAGATAAACGTCATACACTCGAAAAAGCGTTAGAACAATTATGTCGAGAAAGTGAACGTGCCATCGACCAAGGCGCAACGATTTTGATTTTATCTGATCGTGATTATCAAAAAGGAAAACTTGCGATGCCGATTCTATTAGCGGTTTCTGGTTTGCATAATTTCTTAGTCCGTCAAGGCAAGGCGGCTTTGGCTTCGATTGTTGTAGATACAGCTGAGGTCTGCGAAGTGCATCATTATGCGATGTTGGTAGGCTATGGTGCAGGGGCGATTCATCCTTATGGGGCTTATCGTACTTTAGCGCATCTTGAATTGACCGACAAACTAGAAAATTACCGTCATGCGTGTGAAAAAGGCATTATCAAGGTGATGTCGCGGATGGGGATTTCGACGATTGCAGGTTATCATGGGGCACAACTATTTGAAGCAGTTGGGCTAAGTGAGAAAGTCGTGAATGAATACTTTACTGGTACGCAAACTCGAATTGGCGGTTTAAGTTTAGAGCAAATTGAAGAAGAATATGCTAAACGCTATGAGCTTGCCTATGGTCCAAAAGCCAATGATTACTTGCCATCTGGTGGTAGTTTCCAATACAAATCAGACGGTGAACATCATTTATACAATCCTAGAACGATTTATAATTTCCAAAAAGCAGTACGTGCTGGTGATTATGAATTATTTAAAGAATATGTGGCGCAGATGGAAGCAGAAATGGCGGAAAATCCTACCACCATTCGCTCACAATGGGAATTTAAAAAGACGCGCCCAAGTATTTCGCTTGATGAAGTCGAGCCAGCTGAACGCATAGTCAAACGTTTTAAAGTTGGGGCGATGTCTTATGGTTCTTTGAGTGAAGAAGCGCATAAATGTTTGGCTGAAGCGATGAACCGTATTGGCGGAAAATCCAATAGCGGGGAAGGTGGCGAAAATCGCAATCGTTTCAAAGTGCAAGCAGATGGTCGTAACTTCAATAGCCGCATCAAACAAGTGGCTTCTGGTCGTTTTGGGGTCAATGCGGAATACTTGATGAGTGCCGATGAAATTCAAATCAAGATGGCACAAGGGGCGAAACCAGGTGAAGGCGGTCAGTTGCCAGCGAAGAAAGTCTTCCCATGGGTAGCGGAAATTCGTGGGTCAACGCCAGGGGTTATGTTGATTTCACCACCACCACATCATGATATCTATTCTATCGAGGACTTGGCACAGTTGATTTATGACTTAAAGACGATTAATCCATATGCCAAAATCAATGTGAAGTTGGTTTCTAGTACAGGTGTGGGTACGATAGCGACTGGTGTGGTCAAAGCGGGTGCCGATGTGGTCGTGATTTCTGGTTATGATGGTGGTACCGGGGCATCTCCGAGAAATTCTGTACGCGATGCTGGTCTACCATGGGAAATGGGATTAGCTGAAGCCCATCAAACCTTATCTATGAACCATTTACGTCAACGCATGACCTTAGAAACAGATGGTAAATTGATGACGGGTCGCGATATTGCGATTGCGGCGTTACTAGGTGCAGAGGAATTTAGTTTTGCCTCATTAGCTTTGGTCTCTATCGGCTGTGTCATGATGCGTGTATGTAGCTTAAATACTTGTCCAGTCGGGGTAGCCACACAAAATCCAGCCTTACGTAAATTCTTTGCCGGTAAGCCTGAACACGTCATTAATATGATGATGTTCTTAGCAGAAAATCTACGTGAAGTGATGGCTGAATTAGGCTTTAAGACAGTCGATGAAATGGTTGGTCACGGGGAAAACTTACAAGCACGCTTTGTTGCAAAAGGAAAGGCGAAATCATTAGACCATTCACGTATGATTGGTCATGAAATCGGAATTGAACGTAAAGTGGTTGATCCATTCTATGAAAAACGTCAATGGAAAGATTTAGATAGCTTTGCCAAAGGAGCGATTGAAGCCAAACAAGCTGTTACCGTTAGTCAAAGTATCAACAATGTCAATCGTAGTGTCGGTACACGGATGGCTGGTTGGATTGCAGAACGTTTTGGAAATTATGAAGTTGATCCAGGTCTAATCAAATATGAATATACAGGTATTGCCGGTCAAAGTTTTGGGGCTTTCTTAACCCAAGGAATGGAATTAAAACTAATTGGTGAGGCCAATGACTATGTAGCGAAAGGACTAAGTGGTGGGCGCATGATTATCGTGCCACCAAAAGACGCGGCTTATGATATCGAACATTCACCAATTGTTGGGAATGTTGCCTGCTTTGGGGCCAACCGCGGGGAAGCTTTCTTTAGAGGATTAGCCGGTGAGCGTTTCTGTGTTAGAAATAGTGGGGCTCATGTCGTGGTAGAAGGCTGTGGTGACCATGGTTGTGAATACATGACAGGTGGTGTGGCGGTCATCTTAGGTAAGACTGGTCGAAACTTTGGTGCTGGAATGTCTGGTGGGGTAGCCTATGTCTATGATCCAGAGCAAACCTTTAGTCAACGTTGTAATTTAGAGATGGTTGATTTATATCCAGTCGGCCAAACAACTGGCGATGAAGTCTTAAAAGAATTAATCGAAAAACATCTAATGTATACAGATTCAGTAAAAGCGGCTGAAATCTTGAGTGACTGGGAGAATCAGCAGCAATTTTTTGTCAAAGTTTATCCACATGAATATCATCGAATGGTAGATGCGACACAAGAATTGGCACAAACTGGTTTAACAGGCGAAGAATTAGTCAACCAAGCATTTGAAAAAGTCGTGGGACCACAATTAAGTATCCCACAAGCACAAGGAAAGGGGTAAGAATGTTATGGCAGATCCATTTGGTTTTTTAAAACATGCAAGAAAAGAAAATCCATATCGCAAAGTAGACGAGCGAATTAAAGATTGGCGCGAATTGCAGATTCCCCTTTCAGTTGAAGAACGTCAAGAACAAGCTTCTCGTTGTATGAATTGTGGGATTCCGTTTTGTCACACTGGGACCTTTTATGGTGGCAAGCGCGCGGTGTCAGGTTGTCCCAATGATAATCTAATCCCTGAGTGGAATGATTTGGTTTATCAAGGTCGCTTCAAAGCTGCTTTTGAACGCTTAGCACGTACCAACCCATTACCAGAAATGACGGGGCGTGTGTGTCCGGCACCTTGTGAAAAAGCTTGTACCGAGTCTTTAAATGGTTCAGGTGTTACGATCCATGATAATGAACGCTTTATTATTGACACTGCCTTTGAAAATGGTTGGGTGAAAGAATCCGGTCAGCCAGCACAAAGAACGGGCTTTAAAGTGGCGATTGTCGGTAGTGGCCCGGCTGGTTTAAGTGCGGCATGGCGCTTGAATCAATTAGGCCATGAAGTCACCGTCTTTGAACGCAGTGATCGCTTTGGTGGTTTATTGATGTATGGGATTCCAAACATGAAGCTAGATAAAGAAATCGTACAACGCCGCATTGATTTAATGGCGGAATTGGGCATTCATTTTGTGGCGAATACTGAAATTGGTCGTGATATTACGGCAGAAGAGTTACAGCGTGATTTTGACCGTGTCATTATTGCCGCTGGTGCAAGTGTGCCGCGTGATTTGAAAGTCCCTGGTCGTGAATTAAATGGTGTGAAATTTGCCGTTGATTACTTAACTGAAGCGACAAAAGATGTCTTAAAGCACGGTAAAGAAGCGACGAGCCGTAAATTAGAAGGAAAGCATGTGATTGTCATTGGCGGTGGCGATACGGGAAATGACTGTATCGGTTCAGCCATTCGTCAAGGTGCAGCTTCTGTTAAACAATTAGAAATCACGCCACAACTCCCCTTAGAACGTCAAAGCGATAACCCATGGCCAGAATATCCGATGATTAATCGTGTCGGCTATGGTCAAGAAGAAGCATTGACTGTTTTTGAAAAGGAACAATTGACATACTATAGCACTTCAACTACTGGGTTTATTGGAGCAGAACGCGGTCAACTAATCGGGATTGAAACAGTGAAAGTGGACCAAAAATTCCAACCAATTCCAGGAACAGAACAAGTGATGAAAGCTGATTTAGTTTTACTGGCGATGGGATTTTTAGGTGCGGAAAATAGTCTGTTAGAAAGTTTTGGTGTCAAAGAGGTCTATGATGATTCGACAACCAATAATGAACGTGTTTTGGTTGCCGGAGATGCTAAACGTGGCCCAAGTTTAGTCATTTGGGGAATTCGTGAAGGACGTCTAGCTGCGGAAAAAGTAGACCAAGCTTTACGTGCATTAACTTACCAAGCATAAAAAAAGCCGTTGGATGATTCCAGCGGCTTTTTTGTACGTCTATTTGGCTAATGGTGTCAATTGCCAGTTACCATCTAGATAGACGGCTAGGTGATTCACGCCATGTTTTTCAAGTAAGTGCGACATATCTGCAAATAATAAGCGATAGTCACTTGCGACATGGGCATCCGAACCAAGTGTAAAGAGTTGACCACCAAGCGAGCGATAAAGTGGGATAATGTAGTCATAAAGCACTTTGTTTTGATATTTTCCATAGCTTTTAGCATTTAACTCTAGGGCCATTTCTTTTTCAATGATGAGTTGTAAGATACGTGTTAATTGTTTTTCGTAATGTTCTCCTAATTCTTCAGGAGTAAAGGCTAAGCGGCGTAAACCATATTCAAAATGGGTTAAAATCTGTGCGCCGCTAAAGCTTTTTAGTACGTGTTCCATTTGATTAAAATACTCAGATGCCACTTCAAATTTGTCTTTGGAGAGCACGACATCATCCATATAATCGAATTGTCCATTTTGGTGAATGCTCAATAGCTTTAAATCATAAGGATGACTGGCAAGGTAATCTTGAATTTGACGCTCTTGACCAGGCACAACGCCTAGTTCGATGCCTTTTAATAGACGTGTAGGATATTTGTCGGCTAATTCTTGATGTTTTTGCACAAGTTTTTCATAGTCCGGGATATCATCTTGATACTGACTACATGGATTTTTTAAGTCTAAATGATCCGTGGCAACAAATATTTCAGGTTGATACGCAAGATAATTCTCGAATTGCTCTTCAGAATCAAAAGACAAGAACGTATGCAAATGTTGATCGTAATATTGCATGAAACCACTCCTTTTTATTGGTAGTTATATTATAGAATTAGTTTTATTGAAAGAAAAGTAAAGATTACTTTGAAATATAAAAATATATTTGCTAAAATGATAGCGATATATTAATTGAGAGGATGTGAGTGAAATGAAGAAAAAGGGACCTACAATTCGGGATGTTGCAAAGGAAGCAAATGTCTCTGTAGCAACAGTATCAAGATATTTAAATAACAAAGGATACATGAGCGAAGAACTGAAACATAAAGTGAGTGAAGCAATTGAAAAACTAAATTACATACCTAACCAAGTAGCGAGGTCATTTTATTCCAATAAAACAAATTTAATTGGTTTGATTGTACCTACAATTTGTAATCCTTACTTTGCTGAAGTAGCGTATCATGTTGAAAAAGCAGCTGAAAAAAACGGTTATAAACTTTTGCTATGTAATAGCTTAAATGATGTTGAAATTGAAAAGAATTATATGAAGATGTTATTGGCTAATCAAGTGGATGGTATTGTAATTGGAACACACAACGATGATTTAATCGATTTTGATAGTGTCGATACGCCAATTGTTGGTTTAGAACGATTTTTAGGTAATCGAACAATTCCTACTGTTAGTTGTGATAATATAGGTGGTACGCTTAAGGCTATGGATTATCTTTATAATCAGGGGAAGAAAAAGATTATTTGTATTTCTGGTGCACCTAGTTCAAAATTTCCTGCCGATGATCGTAAAACATATTATTCAATTTTTATGCAAGAACATGATTTACAAGGTAAATTTATCTATGTTAACACTTCATTTGATGTGACTGATTCAAAGTATATTATTAAAGAAGAATTATCGAAATGCGGTTCTTTTGATGGAATTTTTGCAACTGATGATTTACTTGCTATCAGTACCTTGCAAGTCTTAGATGAATTAGGAGTTTCAAATGAGGTATCTGTTGTGGGATTTGATGGTACAGAGCTCATTACTTCAATTTATCCTAATTTGGTAACTATAAAGCAACCGATAAAAGAGATGGCTCATCTATCCGTTGAATTACTTGATAGACAAATTAAAGGAGAAACTGTTCCTACCTTCAGTGTCTTACCGGTATCTTTGATTTGTTAATGTGTAACCGATTAATACAAATGAAATACTTTTTTAGAAGTTTGGATGTATTACCAGACTTCTTTTTTCATTTTATATTAATCAAAAAAAGTAAAAAAAACTTTATGTAACCGGTTGACATAAGATAACCGGTTACATATAATAGAGGCATAAAGAAGAGGAGGTAACACTCATGAAGAAAAATATTGTTTTAGGATTAGCTACTTTATCGTTATGTACTTTGTTGTTTGCGGGATGTGGAAAATCATCTTCACAAAATACCGAGAAAACAGATACTGATGAAAAATCAGTAACTTTGTGGGTACAATATTCAAAAGAGTCCGCAGAAGGTAAAGTTATGCAACAATCTATCAAAGATTTTAACGAAAATAATGGAAGGGGTTACAAAGCGAAGGCGGAGTATATTCCTAGAAGCGGATCTGGTGGTGGATACGAAGATAAAATCAATGCTGCCTTAACGACCAAAACACTACCTGATGTACTTACATTAGATGGTCCTAATACAGCAGCTTATGCTAAATCTGGCATTTTAGCACCGATTGATAATTATATTTCAAATAAAGATGACATTTTACCAAGTATTATTGATGAAGGAACTTATGATGGAAAACTATACGCACTAGGTTATTCGGAGTCTGGAGTTGGTGTTTTCTATAATAAAAAAATGTTACAAGATGCAGGTATTGACCTTTCAACCTTACCTACTTTAGAAAAACCATGGACTTATACACAATATAACGAATTATTCAAAAAATTAAAAGATTATTACAAGAAACCTGTAATTGATGTTGGTTTTGACGATCATTCAGAGTGGTTAATGTATGCGTTCACACCATTTATCTGGTCATCAGGTGGAGATGTAACAAATAAAGCAGGGGATAAAGCGACTGGTGTGTTTGATTCTAAGGAAAATGTTGAAGCGTTTAACTTTATTCAAGGATTAATTAAAGAAGGTTATTCAACTATTACACCTGAAAAGAATGGCTTCCAAACAGGTGTATATCCTTTGAAATTAAGTGGATCTTGGACAATTCAAGAAATGGTAAATCAATATAAAGATATAGATTACGGAATGCTTCCATATCCTGTATCTCCAACAACTAAAAAATTAGTTTCACCAACTGGTAGTTGGGCATATGGTATGAGTGCAACGACTAAGAAGAAGGAAGCTGCAGGTGCGTTGATTGATTTCCTAGGTTCTACACAAGAAATGTATGATATGAGTATGGGGAACACTGTATTACCAGCACGTAAGAGTACTTCTGAAAAAATGTTGCCTGAAGTTTCTGAACAGTTTAAGTTCTTAATTGAACAAAATGTTAAATCAGGTCATGCGCGTCCAGTACTGGTCAACTATCCAAAAGTGAGCCGGATAGTCCAAGACGCTGTTACTGAAGTGACGTACGTGGACCAAAATCCAAAAGTAAAAGATGTTTTAAAAACAAAAGCTCAAGAAATGGATAACGTCTTGAAATAAAGAATTCGAACTGATTTAGAAGAGGTAATTATCTTTTCTAAATCAGTTCCTATTATAAAAAGAAGGAGCATCTTGTATGAAGAAGGAAAGATTTAAAGAAACGCTTGCCGGATATGCATTCTTGTCACCAGCATTAATTATATTGGGATTATTTCTATTTTTGCCAACCTTACTATCAATCTATTATGCTTTTACCAACTATTATGTTTTAACTCCAGATCAGACACAATTCATTGGATTAGATAATTTCAAGCGTTTATTTTCAGATTCTGCATTTATTACTAGTTTGAAAAATATTGCGAAATTTGTTGTTTTTATTATTCCAATACAACTTGGATTGGCACTAGGTTTAGCTCTTTTAGTGAATAATAAGCGTAAATCAACCATTTTTTATAAAATTGCTTATTTTTCTCCAGTAGTAATGTCACTAGTAGTTGTATCTGTTTTATGGTTAGTTTTGTTAAATCCATCAAGTGGTTTGATTAACTCAATTTTAAATGTTTTTGGTATTAAAAGTCAGCCATTTTTAACAAGTCCTAAACAAGCAATGTATGTGATTATTGCTGTTTCGGCATGGCAAGGTGCAGGTTATCAAATGTTAATATTCCTTGCAGGATTGCAAAATATTCCGAGTGAAGTTTATGAAGCTGCTAGAATTGATGGTGCAAGTAAGGTTCAACAATTTTTCAATGTAACATTACCAATGCTTAAACCGACTTCAATTATGATTCTGACAACAACTTTAATTGATGCTTTTAAATTAGTAATTCAACCAATGGTAATGACTCAAGGCGGGCCATTAAATTCTACATTAACACCAGTATATTATATTTACCGTTCAGGATTTACCGATCGTATGGTGGGGTATGCTAGTTCTATTACTGTAGTGTTCGGATTGATTATTATCGTGTTTACAATCTTCCAAAGAAAATTAACAGGAGATGATAGCTATGAATAAGAAAATAAATACTATTATTTACTTTATTTCAGCCACATTACTTGCATTGCTTTTTATATTTCCGTTAGTTTGGATGGTTATTTCTTCAATGAAACCAGAAGCGGAAATTTTTAAAGATTTAGGTACATTTCGTGCTTTTTTACCATCAAAACATATTAGTGAATGGTTAACACCTTATTTCGAAGTTTCGTCTCGTTTTAATTTGTTGATGTATGTAGGAAATAGTATCTTTTATGCCGTTTGTGTCACTATAGGTTCGATAGTAGTAAATTCTATGGCAGGATACGCTTTTGCTAAATTCAATTTTGTTGGCAAGAAAATCATTTTTGCTTTAATGATTGGATTACTAGTGATTCCAGGCGAAACTATTATGATTACTAAGTTTTCAATTGTAGATCAACTTGGTTTGCTTAATACAAGATTAGCAGTAATTTTACCGGCGTTATCAGCACCTTTATTTATCTACATGTTTACTCAGTTTTTTAATGCAATTCCTGCAGATATTTTAGAGTCAGCTAAAATTGAAGGGGCATCCGCATTTCGAATTTATTGGAATATTATGCTACCATTATCAAAACCTGCTATTGCAACAGTTGGGACACTATCATTTATTGGTAGTTGGAATGACTATATTTGGCCTTTGATGGTATTAACTGACACAAAAGATTTTCCATTACAAGTAGCAATTACAAATATTAATAATACTCAACCTACCTATACGAATCAAATCATGGCGATGTTAACAATCTCAACTATTCCATTGATTATTATCTATATCTTCTTCCAAAAATATTTAGTTCAAGGTTTGGGAAGTTCCGGAACAGGAGTGAAGTAAATGCAATTAGATGTTGAAAAATATATATCTAAAAATAAAAATAAAGTTAATAAAAAATATTATCCTAAATTTCATCTTGCAGCCCCTATAGGTTGGATAAATGATCCAAATGGTTTTGTATATTATAAAGAACAGTATCATCTATTTTACCAGTATCATCCATACGATACAAAGTGGGGACCAATGCATTGGGGACATGCTGTATCAAAGGATTTAGTCAATTGGGAATATGTTGGAGTAGCCTTAGTTCCAGATAAAGATTTTGATAAAGATGGCTGTTTTTCTGGAAGTGCCTTAGTTAAAGATGATAAATTATATTTAATGTATACTGGGCACATTATTGATGAAGAAACAAAGCAAATTCGTCAAGTACAAAACATAGCTTTTTCAGAAGATGGAATTCATTTTGAAAAATATAGAAATAATCCGGTTATAGATGAACGTAATTTACCTGAAGTATTTTCTATTTCTGATTTTCGAGATCCAAAAATGTTTGAAAAAAATGGAAAGTATTATGTGGTAATCGGAAATACAGATACAAAGAATGGCTGTGTACAATTATTTGAGTCTGAGAATTTACTTAACTGGACATTTAAGAGTTCCATCCTGAGTGATGATGAAAGACTTGGAAATATGGTGGAGTGTCCTGATTTCTTCACGATAAATAATCGTGATTTTATGATTTGTAGTAGTATGAATTATTTTGACAAGGAATTACGGCAAACAATTCCGCATAAAGTTTGGTTGGTAGAAGGAAAATTTGATTTGGACAATGGAATTTTCATGCCAATCAATTTTAAAACAATGGATAGTGGAATGGATTTTTATGCGCCACAATCTACTGAAGGAAAAAATGGTGAAAGAATATATATACCATGGATGCAAAGATGGAGTAATTTTTATCTTCCTGATGAATTGAAGCATAACTGGATGGGACAAATGGGGTTTCCTAGAATAATTGATATTGACTCTAAAGGAGTGGTGCAACAGTCCTTTTATCCAACGCCATGTATTCCGAAAACGATAATAAAAGCAAGAGGAAAATATTCGTGTTCAAGCGTGGGCAAAATTGTGATTGAAGAAGCTAGCAACTTTTCTTGTATTAATCTTTCAGCAGAGAATGAAATGATTCAAATTTACCCAGATAAGAATGGGTATTTACAAATTGATTTTACAAATGTCCTACCAAAAACTAATAATGACTTAGAAAAAAATAATCTTCAAATATACACCACTGAACTAAATTGTAAAGAGACAGATAAAGTGGAAATTATTCTTGATAAATCTTCCATTGAATTAGCTGTTAATGGAAGTGTAGCATCGTTTACACTATATTTAAACAACGAAATTGAGTATCTTGAAATAGATTAAGATAATTTTTACGAAATAAGGTTTATTCGCAAAGATAAAAAAATTGGATTATAATATATTTGTCATGAATGCGGTTGACAAAATCAGAAAATTTAGTATGATAAAAATGTAGAACCGTTCCCACATGGTGAAAATTCAAATAAAGGAGCAATCGATATGGGACTATTTGGCAAATTATTTGGTAAAAAAGAAGAAAATCAGGAAGTTGTTGTAAGCGCTGTGAACTTAAATCCAGGTGAAGTGGCTGCTGTGGTATCAGGTGAAGCTGTGGCACTAAATACGGTAAATGACCCAGTATTTTCAAGTGAAATGATGGGGAAAGGGATTGCGATTAAACCAAGTGCTAATGAAGTTTACGCACCAGTTAGCGGTGAATTAACAGTCTTTTATCCTTCTATGCACGCATATGGTATTAAAGGCGATGATGGCGTAGAAATTCTTATCCACATCGGTATTGATACAGTGAATTTAGAAGGTAAACACTTTACTTCTAAGAAAAAACAAGGAGATCGTTTAGTTGCTGGCGAATTACTTGGCACTTTTGACCGTAATGCTATTAGCAAAGATGGTTACGATACTACAGTAATGTTAATTGTGACAAATACGGACAACTATGCAGAAGTCGCACCAGTTAAAACAGGCGAAATCGCAGCAAAAGAAGTAATACTAAATGTAAAATAAAAACAAGGTCGTGAAGCAGATTGCTTTGTAAACAATAATTGGATTGGTTGGGAAATCCATTCATATTGGATTTTCCTAACCAATTTGTTTTGTTCGATAAATTTTGAACAAAGTATCATGAAAGAGTATACTTTCATGATAAAGCGTTTTATAATAAGAATATCAATGTTCATGGGAGTGATTTTTGTGTATTACGGGTCAATTGAAGCAGGTGGAACAAAATTTGTTTGCGCCATCGGTAATGAAGAATTAGAAATTTTAGAACGTGTGAGTTTTCCAACCACCACACCAGAAGAAACAATGGGTGCGGTGATTGACTACTTTAAAAAATATCAAGCAGAATTAGCGAGTATCGGTGTCGGTTCGTTTGGGCCTATCGATATTCATCCTGATTCACCAACTTATGGTTATATCACTTCAACCCCTAAATTAGCTTGGCAAAACTATGACTTTGTCGGTGCGCTAAAGGCTGTTTTCGATGTGCCAATTGCTTGGACAACTGACGTGAATGCAGCGGCTTATGGCGAATATTATTATGGTCATGGTCAAGGTAAACATAGCGTGGTTTACTACACAATCGGTACTGGTGTAGGTGGTGGTGCCATTCAAGATGGACGCTTTGTAGAAGGATTCAGCCATCCAGAAATGGGCCATATGCTAGTGGTTCCTCATAAAGATGATGATTTTAAAGGTGCTTGTCCATTCCACGGTAACTGTCTAGAAGGAATGGCAGCTGGACCTGCAGTGGAAAAACGTCTAGGAATCAAAGGACAAGACGTACCAGCGGATCATCCTTACTGGGAACAAGAAGCATACTATATTGCGCAATGTGCGTATAATACGACTTTGATGCTCTCTCCTGATGTGATAATCTTCGGTGGTGGTGTGATGAAACAAGAACACATGATGGAACGTGTGCATCGTCAATTCAAAGAGTTATTGAAAGATTATGTGAAAACGCCGGAATTATCAGAGTACATCGTAACCCCTAAATTGGTTGACAATGCGGCCACTATTGGCTGCTTAGCGATGGCCAAAGATTTATTGAAATAGAAATTTGTGAACGTTACAGAGGTTTTTCTTTGTAACGTTCATTTTTTTCGTTATAATTTAAATTAAAACTTTATTAAACCTTTCTAATCTGATATAATGTAAATCACATAAAAGGGAAACGGAAAATTTTCATCGCTTGCTTACATTCAAGAAATTCCTTGATTTGGCAAGCAAAATTATTTTAAAGGATTGGTGATTTCTGTGTTTAATTTCTCTGCAGGTCCAGCTGTTTTACCAAAAGAAGTGTTGCAAAAAGCTCAAAGTGAATTCCTAAATTACGAACAAAGCGGTATGTCAGTGATGGAGATGAGTCACCGATCCAAACTTTACGATGCGATTATTAAAGATTGTGAACAACATTTGCGCGATTTGATGAATATTCCTGATAATTATCATGTTTTATTCCTTCAAGGTGGGGCAAGCTTGCAATTTAGTATGATTCCACTCAATTTAGCTCAAGGCAAAAAAGCATTATATGTAAATACGGGTGCATGGGCCAAAAAAGCCATTCAAGCAGCCAAACAAGTCCCTGGTGTTGAAGTGGAAGTTATCGCAAGTAGTGAAGATCAAAACTTTACTTATGTTCCTGAAGTAAGCATTAATCAGGTTGACCAAAACGCGGCTTATGTGCATATTACGACTAATGAAACAATCGGCGGGGTGACCTATGATAAGTTACCAGATTGTGGCAAGGTGCCAATTGTTGCGGATATGTCTTCTAATATCTTAGCTAATGATTTCAAGGTGGAAGATTTTGGCGTGATTTATGCCGGTGCGCAAAAGAATCTCGGACCATCTGGGGTGACATTGGTGATTATTCGTGATGATTTATTGAATAAGGAACCAATTTTTGCACCGATGCTTGATTTTGCCTTACAAGCGAAAAATCGTTCCCTTTATAATACGCCACCTACCTATGCCATTTATATTATGAAATTAGTTTTAGAATGGGTGAAAGAACAAGGCGGCGTACCAGCGATGATTCGACAAGATCAAGCTAAGGCCAAACTTTTATATGACACCATTGATCAGTCTAAACTATTTTCAAATCCGGTGGCGAAAAAGAATCGCTCCATTACAAATATTCCTTTCGTGACTGGGGATGAAGCATTAGATCAATTATTTAATGAACAAGCCTTAGCCCAAGGGTTCCAAAATTTAAAAGGTCATCGCAGTGTTGGTGGGATGCGTGCTAGTTTGTATAATGCCTTTCCATATGAAGGGGTCGAAGCGTTGGTTACGTTTATGAAGGCATTTGAAGCGGAAAACGGAGGAGAAAAATAATGTATCAAATTAAAACATTTAATGCGATTGCGCCAGAAGGTTTGAATCGTTTTGAAAAGGAAAATTATGCGATTAATGAAAGTGATCAGCCGGATGCGATTATTTTAAGAAGTCAAAAGTTACATGATTATGCTTTTCCATCTTCAGTTTTAGCCGTAGCCAGAGCAGGTGCAGGAACCAATAATATTCCGGTGGATGCTTGTACCGAAAAAGGCATTGTCGTCTTTAATACACCAGGTGCCAATGCCAATGCGGTGAAAGAACTGGTTTTAGCAAGTCTTTTAATGAGTGTGCGTCCTATCTTAAAAGGCGCACAGTGGGTTCAAAGTTTATCTGGTGAAAATGCCGAAGAACAAGTCGAAGCCAATAAAAAGCAATTTGTTGGAAATGAATTAGAAGGAAAACGTCTTGGCGTCATCGGGCTTGGTTCAATTGGTGCGATGGTAGCCAATGATGCTTATCGCTTAGGTATGGAAGTGGTGGGGTATGATCCTTATGTTTCTGTGGATACGGCTTGGAGTATTTCTCGTCGTGTCAAACGTGCCACCCAAATAGAAGAAGTTTTACAGACTTGCGATTTTATCACGCTTCATTTACCATTAAATGATAAGACCCGTGGCATGATTTCCACTCGCGAGTTTAGTATGATGAAGCCCACTGCGCAATTATTAAACTTCTCTCGTGGCGAAATTGTCGATGTCGATGCTGTTTTAGAAGCCGTATCAAGTAAAAAATTAGCGGGATATGTGACAGATTTTGCGGATAGTCGCTTACTTCATCAAGAAAATATTGTGATTTTACCGCATTTAGGAGCCTCTACACAAGAAGCTGAAGTGAACTGTGCGAAGATGGCTGCTCGTACCCTAAAACGTTATTTAGAAACAGGTGCAATTAAATATTCGGTAAACTTCCCACAAGTTGAAATGGCCTTTCAATCGCCTTATCGTCTATCCATTATTCATCGCAATATTCCAAATATGCTTGGAAAGATTTCAGCGGTGATTGCGAGTCTAGATATTAATATTGATAATATGTTAAACCGTGGGCGTGAGGATTATGCCTATACGCTTGTGGATGTGAACGAACAAGATCCTCAAGTCATTGCTGATGTGGTCGAAAAATTAAGTGCATTAGATGATATTATTCGCGTGCGCAGTATAGAATATACGGAGGTCCCTTATTAATGGTAGATGTACAACCTTTTCGCGCAATCCGTCCTAAAGAGCAATTAGCTTCTCAAGTGGCTTGTTTACCTTATGATGTGATTGACACCAATGAAGCTAGAGTAGAGGCACAAACGAATCCTTATAGCTATTATCATATTGATCGGAGCGAGATTGCCTTTGACGATGATTTCAATCCATATGATCCAAAGGTATATGAATTAGCCAATCAGACCTTACAACAATTCTTGCAAAAAGGTTGGTTAAAAAAAGAGGATAAGCCATGTTTTTATTTGTATGAATTAACGATGGATGGTCGTAAGCAAACAGGAATTGCGGCTAGCACGTCAATTGATGATTATGTCAATGATCAAATTAAAAAGCATGAATTTACCCGACCAGCCAAAGAACAAGATCGCATCAATCATATCAAAGCTTGTGATGCCAACACTTCACCAATCTTTTTAAGCTATCGTCAACCACAAGCGATGCAACATTTGGTAGAGGAATGGAAAGCCAATCATGTGCCGATATATGATTTTACCAAATATCATGGTGTTACCCATCGCTTATGGGTGGTAGATGATGAAGATACAGTTGCTCAAATGGTTGCACTTTTTGCACAGGTGCCTGCTTTATACATTGCGGACGGTCATCATCGGGCGGCTTCAGCAGTAAAAGTTGGCTTAGAAAAACGAGCACAAGGTCAAGCAAGTGCAGAAAGTGATTATTTCTTATCGATTATTTTTCCTGAACAAGAATTAAAGATTTTAGAATATAACCGTGTGATTAATGTTACGCTGCCAGCTGATTTTCTTGAACGCTTAGCAAAAATCTCTACCATTCAGCCAACGAGTGAAACGAAATCACAACAAAAAGGCGAGTTCAAGCTTTATTTTCAAAATCAGTGGTATACGTTGACTTTAGATGAAAGCTTACGACCAACGGATGCCGTAGAAGGATTGGACGTGGCAGTTTTACAAAAATATGTGATTGAAGATATTTTTGGCATTATGGATGTCCGTACCGATGCGCGGATTGATTTCGTCGGGGGAATTCGTGGTTCAGAAGAATTGGCTCGCTTAGTAGATAGTGGGGCTTTTCAAGTAGCCTTTGCGCTTTATCCGACTTCGATGCAAGATTTATTAGCCGTTGCAGATGACAACCAAATTATGCCACCAAAATCTACTTGGTTTGAGCCAAAATTACTTAGTGGTTTACTACTACACGATTTAGAAACAAGATAAACTGATACTGCAAATAGTTACAGTTTTTCGTAATTATTTGCAGTATTTTTGTGCTGGAATTGTAAAGGATGAAGGGGGAAATCTGCATAAAACGAGGATTTTTCAAGGATGAGTAAGATTTATTGAATAATTTGCTCTAATAACTTTATTTTTGCGCTTTACATATCATTACGGATTTTTGTAATTATGTGTTGGAAAACGATACAGCTTTTTTCATATTTGCAATCAAAGTGGTTGTTCATCGTTTAAAGCGAGAAACTTTATCAGAAGTAGATTATACGTTGTTTGAATGAATGAAAGAAGAATTTAAATATATTTAATCTAAAAAAGCATGTGCCAAAAAACGGCACATGCTTTTTTTAAAATAGTTCTTGAATGGTTGAGATGATAAGCTGAATGTTTAGAACGGTTAATACCGCTGTACTTATCCAACCTAAAATACTGATAATTGGCTTGTTTTTAAATTGTTTGCCCATGATTTTTTCCGAACTCGTAAAGTAAACGAGTGGAATCATTGAAACTGGTAAAGCGATACTTAGAAAGACTTGCGAATAAATCAACAATTGATCCAGCGTTCCTTCATTATCTCCAAAGAAAATAGCACAGAGTATGACTGGTAGTACAGATAATAGTCGTGTGATTAAGCGACGAATCCATGGTGGTAATTTAATATGGATGAATCCTTCCATCACGATTTGTCCAGCTAAAGTACCGGTAATGGTCGAGTTTTGACCGGAAGCTAGTAGTGCAACGGCGAATAGAACACTTAATACCGGACTAGCAACTTTTCCAGCAATATTCGGATCTTTTAGGGCATCATATAGAGCAGTAAAAGTTCCTAAATCTCCTTGATGACCGAAGAACAGCGCACTACCTAAAATTAGCAATAGACAGTTGACTAAAAAGGCGAGAGAGAGTTGCAAATTCGAATCCCAAGTCGCAAAACGGACAGCCAAGGCAATATCTTCTTTACTTTGCCGGTTGTATTTTCTAGTCTGTGAAATGGATGACCCTAAGTATAAATTATGCGGCATTACAGTAGCGCCGACAATCCCTAATGCCATGGTTAATTCTCCATGATGTAATATCCGTTTTTGAGGGATAAAGCCGCCGAAAACTTGTTGGACAACTGGATCGGCTTGGAAGACTTCATATAAGAATACGCCTAAAATGACTAAGATTAAGGTCATCACGATGGCCTCGATTTTTCTAAAGCCTAATTTCATCAAGAGCAATAGTAAAAAGACATCAAAGACAGTGAGCAAGACCCCATAGGTGAGTGGAATGCCAAACAATAGATTTAAAGCAATCGCACTTCCGATAATCTCGGCAATATCAGTGGCCATGACCGCCAATTCAGTAATAATCCAAAGCAAGATTCCTAATTTTTTTCCGGTGTATTTCCGTGTCGCCTGTGCCAAATCCATGTGGGTGACAATGCCAAGTTTGGCCGCCATATATTGGAGCAACATCGCAATCAAACTTGATAAAAAGACAACGGATAGTAGGAGATAGCCATATTTTGCCCCGCCGCCAATGGAAGTAATCCAGTTGCCGGGGTCCATATATCCAACTGCTACTAAAGCTCCAGGACCGGAGAAAGCTAGTAAATTACGCCAAAAGTTTTTTGTTTTAGGAATTTCAACCGTTCCATTGATTTCTTCTAAGCTTTTGGAATGTGTATGTGTAATAATTGGCGTTTTATGTGTTGTTTCATTCATGAAAGCACCTCATATTCTAGTAAAATGTTAAAAGTTTAGGTACACCTAAAACTAATTACATGGTACACTTATTTCTTAAAAAAAGCAAGTAAAACCCTTTTCTAAGTTTGAGTAAAAATGAAACAGATTTTTTGAGAATTTTTTTGTTTAAACTTATGCTAGAATGAGGAAATCAGATGGTAAGACAAAAAGGTAAATAATCGGGATACATTCTGACATAATTATGATAAGAAAGGATTTGATAGTATGCCAGTTATCATACCAAGTGAAGATTTTTCTAATATCAGTAAGTTATTTGATATGACTCAAAAGATACAGGAACCGATTTTTATTACCAAAAATGGTTACAGTGATCTGGTGGTAATGAGCAGTGAATTATATGATAAATTTGTAAAAAACAAGCGAATCGACCAGGCAATCTACGAATCTGAGAAAGAAATGGAAGCAGACGGTGTTTCTATCGGTCTCGATGAATCTTTTGAGACCCTGAATAAAAAAAATAGCTAAACATAAAATCGGAGTCATCTTCAGTGTATGAAAGATGACTCCGATTTTTCGATAGGTGAGACTAGTAGACAAGTCTCAAGATTTTTATCCTTTGACTGAACCTGCTGTGATACCTTCCACATAGAATTTTTGCATATAGATGAATAGGATGGTAATTGGAATGGCAATCATCACACATCCAGCGGTAAAGGACATGAATAACGAATTGGCAGTTGTCTTGGTCATCATTGAGTAAAGACCAATTGCAACGGTATAGTTTTCAACTTTATCGCCCATGATGACTTTGGCAAAGATGAAGTCCATCCAAGGTCCCATGAAAGCCATCAAGGAAGTATAAACGATAATTGGTTTAGATAATGGCAAAGTAATTTGAGTAAAGATTTGCCATTTGTTTGCGCCGTCAATCATAGCCGATTCATCCAAAGTCATTGGAATGGTATCAAAGAAGCCTTTGGCGATGTAAAAGCCAAGTGCGGCACCGGATGAGTAGACGATGACTAGGGCTACTAAGCTTTCTGTTAAGTTCATGGCTTTTAAGATGTAGTAAACAGCAATCATACTCATAAAGCCAGGGAACATGTTTAATACTAAAGCAACTTTTAAGAATGGTTTACGCATTTTGAAACGTAATCTTGATAATGCATAAGCCATCGCAATCGTAATAAATGTTGATAATAAACAACTACAGATAGCAACGATTAAAGTGTTCATAAACCAACGAACGAAGGGATAGGTACCATTTGGATTGGTCAGTAGTTTGGCATAATTATCAAGTGTGAATTGTTTTGGAATGATGTAAGGGACGAATGCGCCACCTTCAGCACGAAAACTTGTTAAGACAATCCAGATTATTGGAAAGACCCAGATACAGGCCAAAATAGCAAGGATGACATAGACTAAAGTTAGATTTAATTTGCGTTTTGCACGATAATTCATATTGTTTAGCCCTCCTTAAATGAATTTGTTCTAGTGTAGGCTGCTAAACTAAAGACAGCTGAAAGAATAAAGATTAAAATACCGATAACAGAAGCTAAGTTGTAGTCCATTGTATCTACGGTTAATTTATATAACCAGGTAACGAGCAAGTCTGTACTACCGGCACCATAGAAATCTGAGTTAGATGGGCCACCACCAGTTAATAGGTAGATGACGTTGAAGTTATTGATATTGCCGACTAATTGTTGAATCAATGAAGGCATCATAACAAATAAAATTTGTGGGAATGTGATGCTTCTAAAGATTTGGAAACTATTTGCACCATCAATGCGAGCCGCTTCGATTTGGTCAGTTGGTAAGTTTTGTAAAATACCAGTAGTGATAATCATGGTTACCGGAATCCCAATCCACATATTGACAAAGATAATTGAGAATTTTGCCCAAGTTGGATCGGTTAAAAATGGAAGTGCGGATTTAATCCAACCTAAATTCATCAAAGTTGAGTTGATTGGACCTGCATCGTTTAAAAGGTTACGCATAATCAATAAGGAAACGAATTGAGGGACGGCCATCGTTAAGACGAATAGGGTACGCCAAATTTTCTTTCCTTTGATGCCTTTGGTGTTGATTAATAAGGCAAGAATCACGCCAAAGATGAAACAAGTGACAGTTGCCATAACCGCCCAAATCAAGGTCCATACTAATACTGGGAAGAAAGTAGAAGCCATATCTCCAGTAATGACATTACCGAAGTTTTTGAATGCCACCCAAGTAAAGAGTTGTTTTGGTGGGAGATGATTGTGATCATAGTTCGTAAACGCAATCGAAATCATGTATAACAACGGTAAAATGGTAAATAATAGCACACCAAGTAAAGGAATGGTCATCAAAGTTGCGTGGAAGCGTTCGTTGAGTAAAGATCTTAAATCATCACGAGTGGTAGAAATAGGTTTGTTCTCTTGTTTTAATTCATAAAGTTTGCGTGCGCTCTTTAAGTTGACGATGTAAAGATAAATCATCATCGCACAAGTTAAGATGGCTGCGATACCGAATAGCAAGATTAACATGGAGTTGTCGCCTTTTTGTAAGACTTCAATACCTAAATCTTCATTATAGACTAATCCTTGTTTTTTCGTACCAAGTGTTTGTAACATTGCTAGAGCGGTCACTCCATTACGAATTAACCAAAAGAAGAAAAGAATTTCTGAACCTAAGAAGAGTAAGCCTTTTGGAATTTGCTTGTTACATAAATTAGCCGTTCCCATAAATAGAAAAGATAGTTTAGTTGGTAAATCGCCCTTTTTAAATAGTTCTCTAAAAGTCATTTTTTTAGGGTGAGAAAGCATTTTTTGAGACATAAGATTCACGCCTTTTCATAAGATATAATGAAATGTTATCTGCAGGAAATCCCCACAGATAACATTAGTAAGTTCAATTATTTCGCTTGTTTAGAGATATCTTCAACGAATTTATCTAATTTAGCTTGATATTGATCAGGTGTAATTTTACCTTTGTAAGTATCGTTGATTAAAGCATCCATTGCAGGCCAGAATGATACCATTTCAGGTAATTTAGGCATAACAACTGAGTGAGCTTCATCAGACATTGCTAAAACAGCTTTTGCGACATCATCATTTTGAACTGCTTCAGATTCTTGAGCCGCTTTGTTAGATGGGATGATACCATGATTCTTGAATAATTCAAGTTGTGCTTTTTCACCACTGATGTAGTTTGCTAAAGCCATCGCAGCTAGTGGATGTTTTGTTTGTTGGTTAACCGCAAATAATTTCACACCTAAGAAGGCTTTCATAGGTACTTCGCCGTTACCAAAGTCAACAGTTGGATAAGCAGCTACGCCCATCTTGTCGCCTAAACCTTTCTTGACAGCAACTTTATCCCATGGTCCAGAAAGGTAAGCACTTGTTTCACCAGAAGTAAGTTTTGCGATGGCTGTTGTACTTGATTGAACAACCCCTGGATTTGATTTTTGTTTGGCAATCCAGTCAAGAACTTGCACACCTTTTTCATTGTTGAAGTCAGTACCTTTTAGATCTTCACCGTTTTTACCAAATAATACATCGCCATTACTCATAAATAATGGGGCGAAGATGTAGTTGGCACCATTATCACCAAAGTTGGTACCTAATTTACCTTTCGTTGTGATTCCTGTCCAAGTTTTCACATCTTCCTCAGATAAAACAGATTTATTGTAGTAAAGGACTTGAGTTTCTACTCCATATGGGTAAGCGTATAATTCGCCTTTCCAAGATGCCCCTTCAATAGCAGAATCAATATTGTTTTTCTTCACTTCATCTGCGAATTTTGTATTCTTGTATAATAGACCTGCTTCAGCCATTTGTCCGACTTGGTCATGTGGTAACATAAAGACATCGGCTGCTTTTTCAGGGTCTTTAGAAACATCTTTTTTCGCATCAGCAGAAGAACCGACTTTGACATCTACTTTTACATCAGGATATTCCTTTTCAAAGTCTTTAACGATTTTGTTGAAAGTAGCTTTTTGTTCGGTATCAATCCATAATTTAATGTGACCTTCTACTTTCGAACTGTCAGCTTTTTTGTCATTCGTAGCGCTTTCATTCTTGCTTGAATTTCCGCATCCGGCAAGTAGTAATACGCTGGCTCCTAAGGCTACTGTTCCTAGAGCAAATTTTTTGAAGTTAGTTTTCATTCTCAAGACCTCCATTTATTTGAGAAAAATAATTACATGTTTATTATGCAATCGTTTGCGTCTTTTGTCAAATGTTTTTTTCGTAATTTTTTTAAAATATGAAAAAGATAAGGGAATTTTATAAACACAAATTTTAAATACAAATGGTTAAAACAAAGGTAAATGATTGGTTTTAAAAGGATTTCTGACTGATTAACAAAACAGATTTACGATAAAGTGCAACCGATTGCTGATTTTTTCTTGATTGCGTTTTCGGTTTGTGTAATAATAGGGGCGAAACAAATATTTAAATAAAAGGAGAGATTGTATTTATGAATACTTCTGCAATTTATCATCGACCTGAAAGTGAATTTGCTTATCTATATAATGAAGCAACGATGCATATTCGGTTGCAGACCGCTAGAGAAGATGTGAAGGCGGTATACCTTGTTCATGGCGATCCTTACTTGGTGAATAAGGAACAATGGTATCAAAAGAAAGTACCCATGCAAAAATTATTAAGTACACAGTTGCATGATTTTTGGCAAATAAGTGTGGGTGCGAAATTCCGCCGTATTGCTTATGGCTTTATTGTTGAAGGTGTGGATGGCACGACCGCTTTTTATGGAGACCAAGGCATTTTTCCAGCAACGGAAGAATACTTGTCAACACCAAATCTTTATTATCGTTTGCCTTATTTCCACCAAACAGACCGTGTTAAAGTACCTGAATGGGTGAAACAAACAGTATGGTATCAAATTTTCCCAGAACGTTTTGCCAATGGGGATACGACAAATGATCCAAAAGGCACTCTTGCATGGGGAAGCGAAGAACCAACGCCATTTAATTTCTTTGGCGGAGACTTACAAGGGGTACGCGACCATTTAGATCATCTTGTGGACTTAGGGGTTAATGGTTTATATTTCTGCCCAATCTTTAAAGCAACTTCTAATCACAAGTATGATACGGAAGACTACTTTACAATTGATCCAGCTTTTGGTGATGATGAAACCTTTAAAGCCTTGGTTGAGGAATGTCATGCTCGTGGGATTAAAGTGATGCTGGATGCGGTATTTAATCATATTGGCGATAATTCTCCACAATGGCAAGATGTCATTAAAAATGGGGAAAAATCTAAATATGCGGATTGGTTCCACATTCACGAATTCCCAGTGAGTTATACAGAAGGGGACAATTTTGAAGATGCTAAAGATTTAACTTATGATACTTTTGCCTTCACGCCGCATATGCCTAAATTAAATACAGCTAATCCTGAAGTACAAGAATATTTACTTTCGATTGCCAAATACTGGATTGAAAAATTTGATATCGATGCTTGGCGCTTGGATGTTGCCAATGAAGTGGATCATGCGTTTTGGAAGAAATTCAGACAAACTTGTGATGCAGCGAAAAAAGACTTCTATATATTAGGAGAAATTTGGCATTCTTCTCAACGCTGGTTACAAGGCGATGAGTTTGATGCCGTGATGAACTATGCCTTTACTGATGCGATTAAAGCTTACTTTGTGAAAGATGAAATTCCTTTGACAAAGATGGTTGCGCAAATGAATCAACAATTGATGCTTTATCGCATGCAAACCAACCAAGTGCAATTAAATGTTTTGGATTCTCATGATACCCCTCGCTTATTAACGGAAGTTGCTGGGGATAAAGACTTGGCTCGTCAAATTATGGCTTTCACTTATTTACAAATGGGTGTTCCGTGCGTGTATTATGGTACGGAATATGCGATGGAAGGCGAGTTTGACCCTGGTTGCCGAAAATGCATGGTTTGGGATGAAAAAGACCAAGATTTAGAAATGTATGAATTTATGAAATTATTGATTGCCTTTAGAAAAGATTATCAACCAATTTTAAGTGGAGGTAGCTTGGAATGGTTAGCAGTCGATGATCGCACAGGAATCGTATCGCTTGCTCGTCAATTGGAAGACCGTCTATTAGTCGCAACTTTTAATACAGGTGATCAACCTGTGACAATGCCAGTAAGCGAAAGAACAGTTTTAAGTCAAAATACACAAGAAAATCAAATTTTACCTAAAGGATTTGTCATTACTTATTGGAAAGGAGTGGAATAATGAGTCAAAAACATTGGTGGCAAGAAGTTGTCGTTTATCAAATTTATCCAAGAAGTTTTAAAGATAGTAATGGTGATGGTATCGGGGATTTACCCGGTATCATCGAAAAATTAGACTATCTGGAAAAACTAGGTATCGGTGCGATTTGGTTATCTCCAGTCTATCAATCGCCAAATGATGATAATGGTTATGATATTTCTGATTACGAAGCGATTATGACTGAGTTTGGGACGATGGAAGATATGGATCGTTTAATTGCCGAAGCGAAAAAACGTAATATTCGTATCATTATGGACTTGGTGGTCAATCATACCTCTGATGAACACGCATGGTTTGTTGAAGCACGTAAATCTAAGGACAAACCTTACCGCGATTACTATGTGTGGGCGGATCCAAGTGAAGATGGGGGCGTGCCAAATGGTTTACGTTCGGCCTTTTCTGGTTCAGCTTGGCAATTGGATGAAGCAACAGGACAATATTATTTACATTTATTTAGTAAAAAACAACCTGACTTAAACTGGCAAAATGAAAAAGTCCGTCAAGCAGTCTATCAAATGATGAATTTCTGGATTGATAAAGGCATCGGTGGGTTCCGTATGGATGTGATTGATTTAATCGGTAAAGTACCAGAAAAAGAAATCACTAGCAATGGTCCACGTCTACATGAATTTTTACAAGAAATGAATCAAGCAACTTTTGGGAAACATGATTTATTAACAGTTGGTGAAACTTGGGGCGCCACACCAGAAATTGCCAAACTTTATTCAAATCCAGATCGTCACGAACTTTCGATGGTTTTCCAATTTGAACATATCGGCTTAGACCAACAAGAAGGTGGCGAAAAATGGGATTTAGCACCAGTTGATTTAGGTAAGTTAAAACAAATTTTTGCAAAATGGCAAACCGAGCTGGATAATCAAGGATGGAATTCACTATTTTGGAACAATCATGATTTACCACGCATGATTTCACGCTGGGGAAATGATGATCAGTATCGTGTTGAAAGTGCGAAAATGTTAGCGATTTTACTTCATATGCAAAAAGGCACCCCTTATATTTATCAAGGAGAAGAAATCGGCATGACTAACACAGCAATTAGCGATATTGCTCAAGCGCGTGATATTGAAACCATTAATATGTATCATGAACGTTTAGCTAATGGCTATGCAAAAGAAGACATTATCCACTCCATTAATGTTAAAGGTCGGGATAATGCGAGACGTCCAGTACAATGGAATAATTATGCCTTTGCCGGTTTTTCAACGGTTGAACCATGGATTGCCGTCAATGATAATTATGAAAAGATTAATGTCGAACAAGCTTTAGCCAATCCCGATTCGATTTTTTACACTTATCAAAAATTAATTGCGCTACGTAAAGCAAACCCGATTATGATTTGGGGCGATTTTGAATTAGTGGATACACAAGAGGAAGTATTTGCCTACCTACGTAAATATCAAGGCGAAACTTGGCTAGTTGTGACGAACTTTTCTAATGAAGCACATGACTTTAAGTATGATAACGCAAAAGCCAAAGAAATTGTCATTGAAAATATGCCTGTGCAGTTATCAGAATGCTTAGACTTGACTTTAAAACCATGGCAAGCTTTTGTTGTAAAATTGGAGGCGTAATATGGAAAGAAAATGGTGGGAAACTGCGATAGGTTATCAAATCTATCCGCGCAGTTTTTATGATAGCAATAATGATGGTATTGGTGATTTGCAAGGAATCATCGCAAAATTGCCTTATATTAAAGATTTAGGAGTCGATTTTATCTGGATTAATCCAATTTATGCTTCTCCTAATGTGGATAATGGTTATGATATTTCCGATTATCAAGCCATTCATCCTGATTTTGGCACGATGGAGGATTTTAAGGAATTACTGACAAAAGCACATGATTTAGGCTTGAAGATTGTGATGGATCTGGTCGTTAATCATACGAGTGATCAGCATCCATGGTTTCAAGAAGCGCTAAAAGGCAAGGACAATCCTTATCGTGATTATTACTTATGGGCAGATGCAACACCGGATCGAATGCCGAATGACTGGCAAAGTTTCTTTGGTGGCTCTACGTGGCATTATGATGAAAAATCAAAACAAGCCTATTTCCACATTTTCGCGCCTGAACAACCTGATTTAAATTGGAAAAATCCTAAGGTCCGTGAAGAAATCTATCAAATGATTCGCTGGTGGCTAGATTTAGGCATTGATGGCTTCCGTTTAGATGCGATTAGTCATATCCAAAAAGAGCCATGGGACTTCAAAATTACCGATAATCCATGGGCGCCGTTTATGAATGTGGCGGGAATTGATGAGTATATGCAAGATTTGAAGGAAATTTTTGACGAATATCCGATTGTAACGATAGGTGAAGCAAGTGGTGTGACGAGCAAAAAAGCGGTGAAATGGACCAATCGAGAAGGCTATCTAGATATGATTTTTGAATTAGAACATCAAGTCAGAGAAGGCCAACCTGGTCATGAGCGTATCAATGTGCTCGGATGGAAGAAAGTTGTCAGTCGTTGGCAAAAAGATTTGAATGCGAATGGTTGGAATGCACTCTATGTCGAAAATCATGATAATCCTCGCATCAATTCGATTTTGGGTAATGAAAGCGAACAGTCGGCTAAAGCAATCGCAACGGCTTTTCTATTTATGAAAGGGACACCGTTTATCTATCAAGGACAGGAAATCGGTATGACGAATTTCCCATTTACATCAGTAGAACAATTAGATGCTAAAGATAGTTATAGCCATTATCAAGAATTGTTGAAACAAGGTGTAGAACCATCTGAAGCATTACAACAAATTTGTCATTGGACCAGAGATCATTCCCGGACACCGATGCAATGGCAAGCAAGTACCGAAGCTGGCTTTACCCAAGCAACTTCATGGTTAGCGGTCAATCCAAACTATCAGGAAATCAATGTAGCTGAGCAAGAAGAGCGTCCAGATTCCTTATTAAATTTCTATAAACAAGCGATTCAGTTGCGCAAAACACCGCTATTTGTCGATGGTAATTATGAGTTGCACTTAGCGGGTCATCCACAAGTCATTGCTTATACAAGAAATACGGCTGAGCAAAGTGCTTTGGTTTTAGTGAATTTAAGTGATCAAGAAGTTGTGGTAGATTTGCCAAACCGTGTGGTACAACCAACGGCAAAAGTTTTACTAACAAATATCGATGAGCCGAAATTGCAAAAACGCATGACACTTGCGCCATTTGCAGCGATGATTTTTGAGTTACCGAATAGACAAGGAAGATAAAATGAAATATAGTCATGGTGCCTTTAATGTGGTCATTGTAAATCAGAAAGTTTTGCTAGTGAAACGACGGGACTTTCCATTATGGGACTTACCTGGTGGTGTAGTTGAATTAGATGAACTTCCTACTCAAGCAGCAATAAGAGAGATGTATGAGGAAACAGGGTATGAAGTTCAGATTGACTATGAATTTGCCCGATATATAGATAAAACTAGAAACGATTGCCAACATCTTTTCAAGAGTCATATTATCAACGGTGAATTGAAGAGAACAACATTGGAGACACGTGACTTAAGATGGTTTTCACTAAATCAACTTCCTTTTCTGATTATTCCTAATAGAAAACGTCAAATTAGAGACGCTCTGACAATAAAGAATTTTGAAGAATATGAGATTAGTGAAAATTGGTTAATATCTCTAATACGAAATATAGTAAAGAAATAAAAAAATAGCAATCACTTCTTATTTGAAGTTGATTGCTATTTTTATGGAAATTTTGATTAAACCAATCTTTCAAATGGGTCACTGCTGATGCCTTGTGCTAATACTTGTTTGGCATATTCTTGGGCAGCAAATAAGGAATGGTCGCGATAATTTCCACATTCTTTGGCCGAAACAGCTGGCACATAATCAGTCCCAATGACATGTTTTTCTAAGACAGTTTTAAGGGCGTCACGAATTTCTGCTGTAGAATGTTCGCCCCAAACGATTAAGTAAAAACCAGTGCGACAACCCATTGGAGATAAATCGATGACTCCTTCAATATAGTCGCGTAAATTCACGGCTAATAAATGTTCTAATGTGTGAAGTGCAGCAGTTGGTAAAGCATCGTGATTGGGTTGTAAGAAACGTAAATCAAATTTTTGAATAACTACACCTTGATTGGTTTCCATCCCTGCTATGCGGACGTAAGGTGCTTTGACTTTATTATGATCTAGACTAAAGCTTTCTACTTTTGCCATGTATATCCCTCCAAAATTCATTTGCATACCCACTATAACAAAGCGTGCTCTTACTTTCAATGAATTTATCGGAAAAAATAAGTGAAAAGACTAGTAAAATTTGAAATATATGTTAAAATAATTAAAAAATATTAATAAAAGGGAGTAATGTCGTGTGGCAAGAGAATATACAGTAGCAGTCGTCGGAGCAACAGGGGCTGTCGGAACAAAAATGATTGAAATGTTGGAGCAATCTACTTTACCTATTAAAGCGGTGAAATTATTAGCTTCTAAACGTTCAGCTGGTAAAAAAGCATTTTTCAAAGAGCAAGAATTAACGATTGAAGAATTGGTGCCAGAATCATTTGAAGGTGTTGATTTGGCTTTATTTAGTGCAGGTGGTAGCATTTCAAAAGTCTTTGCGCCAGAAGCTGTGAAACGTGGCGCGGTAGTAGTTGATAATACTAGCTATTTCAGAATGCATGAAGGAATTCCGTTAGTCGTGCCTGAGGTAAATAAAGAAGCCTTGAAATCACATAAAGGAATTATCGCCAATCCAAACTGTTCAACGATTCAAATGATGGTTGCCTTAGAGCCTATCCGTCAAAAAGCTGGTTTGGACCGTGTGATTGTTTCTACTTATCAAGCGGTATCGGGTGCTGGTGCGCGTGCGATTGCTGAATTAACAAATCAAGTGAAAGCCTTTAGTGAAGGGACGCCATTAAATGAATTAACGGCTGAAATTTTACCATGTGGTGGCGATAAAAAACACTATCCATTGGCCTTTAATGCTTTGGCGCAAATCGATGTGTTTAGTGATGAAGGTTACACTTATGAAGAGTGGAAAATGGTCAATGAAACGAAGAAAATTATGGAAGATAGCAGCATCAAAGTTTCTGCGACTTGTGTCCGTGTGCCTGTTCTAAGCGGTCATTCTGAATCTGTTTATATTGAAACAAAAACACCATTAACGGTCGAAGAAGTGCGCGATGTATTAAAAGATGCACCAGGAGTCGTTTTAGAAGATGATCCTAGCCAACAAATCTATCCACAAGCGATTAATTCAATTGGCAAGAAAGAAACCTTTGTTGGTCGTATCCGAAAAGATTTAGATGTTGAAAATGGCTTACACTTATGGGTCGTATCTGATAATCTATTGAAAGGCGCTGCTTGGAACTCTGTACAAATCGCCGAAACGTTACATGAAATGGATTTAGTCCGTGTACCTGAATAAAAATTTACCGACTTGTTGATAGGACAGGTCGGTATTTTTGTGTCTAAAGGGATGGATCTTCTCACTTTTGTAAGAATAAACCAATGATTTTTTGAATTCTATGAGATAGTTGTATTTTTCTTTTTGTTTTAGTCTTGATTTCATGTATAATAGTAATGATAAGTTAAAGAAATAAAATAAAAATTGAGGTGAAATTTTTGACTAAGATAAATATCATTCCACAAAGCGGGGTTCGTGAAAGTGGAAAAAACCTATACATTGCCGAAGTTGATGAAGATATTTTCGTGCTTGATTGTGGGTTACGCTATCCAGAAAGTGAACTATTAGGAATTGATACGATTATTCCTGATTTTACTTATCTTAGAGACAATAAAGAAAGGATTGCCGGAATCTTTTTAACCCACGGACATCCAGATGCGATTGGAGCGTTACCTTATCTTTTAGCTGAAGTGAAGGCCCCGGTTTTTGGTACGAAATTAACCATTGAATTAGCTAAACTAAATGTGCATCGTTATGAGCCAACTAAACGTTTTAAAGAGTTTCATGTGATTGATGAATACACAGAAATTGATTTTGGTCAAACAGTGATAAGCTTCTTTAGAACAACACATTCTATTCCTGATTCAGTAGGGGTTAGCTTAAAAACACCAGAAGGCAATATTGTTTATACTGGGGATTTCAAATTTGACCAATCAGCCAGTGAACCTTATCGCACCAATTTTGCACGTTTAGCCGAAATTGGTAAAGAAGGGGTGCTTGCATTATTAAGTACTTCAAGTAATGCGGAAAATCCTCAACCGATTGCTTCAGAACAAAAAATTGCTGAAGAAGTCTATGATACCATTAATTATTGGGAAGGCCGAATTGTCGTTGCCTGTGTCGCAAGTAACTTACAGCGTGTCCAACAAGTGATCGATGCATGTTATAAAGCGGGTCGTAAAATTGTATTGACGGGTCAAGATTTCGGTCGTATTATTCGAACAGCGATGAAGCTAGGCAAATTAACGGTTCCTGATGAAGACTTATTTATTCCGCAAAAAGAAATGAAAAAATACGCCCCAGAAGAACTATTGATTTTAGAAACAGGTCGTATGGGAGAGCCAATTAAATCTTTACAACGCATGGCAAAAGGCACACACCGGACTTTGCGTATTCATGAGGGAGATTTGGTTTATATTACGACTACGCCAACAATTTCAATGGAAACGGTGGTTGCTAAGACAGAAGATATTATTTATCGCGCAGGTGGCACGGTTAAAAATATTTCTGATAATATGTCAGTTTCGGGTCATGCCAATCCAACTGACTTACAATTGATGATGAATCTTTTGAAACCGAAATATTTAATTCCAGTTCAAGGAGAATATCGTCAATTAGTGGCCCATGCTCATTTAGCTGAGCAGTTAGGTTACGACAAGAAACATATTTTAGTAACTACAAAAGGTGATATTATCAGTCTAATTAAAGGTCGTTTAGTCTTAAACGGATCTGTACCTGCTGAAAATGTCATGATTGATGGTAAAGGGGTCGGTGATATTGGAAATATTGTCTTGCGCGACCGCAAAGTATTGTCTGAAGATGGAATCTTTGTAGCAGTGGTTACGATTAATCGCCGCGAGAAAAAAATTATTTCCTCCCCACAAATTACTTCACGTGGTTTTGTCTATGTGAAGGCTAGCCGTGATTTGATGCGTGAAAGTGCCGAAATCGTGCAAGAAATTGTTGAAAGTCATCTACAAGTGCAAGACTTTGATTGGGGCAATCTCAAACAAGATATCCGTGATCAATTGAGTCGCTATCTATTTGAGCAAACACGTCGACGCCCAGTCATTTTGCCAGTGATTATGGAGTCAAGCAACCGTAAAGGCAAAAATAATCGCTACTAATACACAAAGCCAAGAGAATGTTATCAATGGTTCTCTTGGCTATTTTTGTGGTTAAACTTGAATCATTTCTCCTGATAGCCTAGAAAATTATTTTTCCCCTCAGAAACTTCCTAAAAAGCATTGTACTTCTGCTAAAATCTGTTACAATAAATGGTGCATACTGTATTAATTTCATCTAAAAAAGTTAGATGTAAACGTTCTATATAATGGATTGTGTTATAACAAAGTGCAAGAGGAAGAAGTGAGCAAATGACAACGAAACATGATTTAATTTTATCATATATTGAGCAGTTGCCAGTCGGAGAAAAAATTTCGGTACGAGGGATTGCTAAACAGCTAAAGGTAAGTGAAGGAACTGCCTATCGTGCCATTAAAGAGGCCGAAAATAGCGGTTTAGTTTCGACCATTCAACGGGTAGGAACCATTCGCATTGAACGCAAATTAAAGAAAAATATTGAAAAATTAACCTTTGCAGAAGTAGTAGAGATAATTGAAGGAGATGTGCTTGGCGGAGAAAGTGGTTTAAGTCATGTCCTCAATAAATTTGTGATTGGAGCGATGGAAGTCTCAGCCATTGAACGTTATGTGACACCTGGTTCATTGATGATTGTCGGTAACCGTATCAATGTGCAACGCTTGGCTTTAGAAAATGGCGCAGCGGTGTTAATTACCGGGGGGTTTGATACGACAAGTGAGATTGCCAGTCTTGCGGATGAAAAGGGACTACCAATTTTACGGACGACTTATGATACGTTTACCGTGGCGACGATGATAAACCGAGCTTTAAGCGATCAATTGATTAAAAAAGAAATTATGCTGATTGCCGATATTTATATGCCACTAGAAAAGACGCATTATTTACAAGCTCACGATACGGTGCGTGATTATATTGAATTGGCTGAAACTACCAAACATTCGCGCTTCCCAGTCGTCAATAAAAATATGCGTGTGGTTGGGATTGTGACTACAAAAGATATTTTAGAAAAGAGTGATCATCTCTCAATGGAACGAGTGATGACCAAAGATCCCCGTGTCGTGAAAAAGGAAATGTCGATTGCTTCTGTCAGTCATCAAATGATTTGGGATGGCTTAGAAGTGATGCCGGTGGTTGCCGATGATTTTTCACTTTTAGGGATTGTGACTCGTCAGGATGTGATGAAGGCGATGCATTTGATTCAAAGACAGCCGCAAGTATCTGATACGATTGCTGATCAAGTCAATGCGCAAATTCAGATGATTGAAGAAGATGCCCAAGGAAATGCCCTGGAATTGCCAGAGTTTCAATTTACAGTTACGCCACAAATGGTAGATGAACTAGGGACGATTTCTTTTGGGGTGCTTTCAGGATTGATTGCCAATACTGCCAAACAAACCATGATGATTTATAAACGCAAAAATACTTGGATTGAACAAGTGAACTTACATTATTTCAAATTGA
This sequence comes from Candidatus Enterococcus stercoripullorum, assembly GCA_019120335.1. Classification (GTDB taxonomy): domain Bacteria; phylum Bacillota; class Bacilli; order Lactobacillales; family Enterococcaceae; genus Enterococcus_E; species Enterococcus_E stercoripullorum. The sequence goes on along the minus strand of DWVH01000025.1, from coordinate 12,411 downwards.
TTCAGTTAGAGAGCGAGCTTTCGATTCAGCCGCGAATTTTGGAGTCAGGTCGCCGTTCTGCTAAACTAGATATGGAAATTTATCTTGAAAATACTTTGGTGGCTAAAGCGATTGTCACTTGTCAAGTCATGGAAAGAGCATAGAAAGTAGGGATAAGATGGATTTACAAACAGCACAAGCAATACTAAATAAAATAAAATCCTATGATACGATTATTATTCATCGCCATATGCGTCCTGATCCAGATGCATTAGGTTCGCAAGTGGGATTGGCTGAGATTTTGCGAGCAAGTTTTCCTGAAAAGCAGATTTATCAAGTAGGGAAAACCGTTGATAATTTGGAATATTTAGCAACGATGCAAGAAATAGCCGATGAGGTTTATCAAGATTCGCTCGTGATTGTCACTGATACTGCCAATGCACCGCGAATTAGTGACGAGCGCTATTATCTAGGAAAAGAATTAATTAAAATTGATCATCATCCAAATGACGAACCTTATGGCGATTTGGTTTATGTGGATACGACTGCAAGTAGTTGTAGTGAGATTATTTGTGATTTTTATCAACAATTAGCGGATGAATTAACGATGACAACTGAGGCAGCACGTTTACTTTATGCGGGTATTGTGGGAGATACAGGTAGATTTTTATATCCAGCCACTACAGCCAAAACACTGCGAATGGCAAGTTTTTTACGAGAATTTGATTTTGATGCAACTTTATTAAATCGCCAACTTTCACAAATTAGTTTGTCAGTTTCTAAATTAGTCGGTTATGTCTATCAAAATCTAAAAATTGATGAAAATGGCGCAGCTTGTTGTTATTTGTCACAAGCCATTTTGCAGCAATACGGAGTAGATGATTCAATGACTGCTCATTTGGTACCCTTACCTGGGGAGATTGATCAAGTTCAAGCGTGGGCCTTGTTTGTTGAACAGCCAGAAGGATATTATCGTGTGCGTTTGCGTTCTAAAACGGAACCTATCAATCAAATAGCGAAAAAACATCATGGTGGAGGACATCCATTAGCAAGTGGTGCCAATGCCTATAGTTTGGAAGAAACGCAGGATATTTATCAAGAAATTCAAAGTTTGTTTTGAAAATTTAGAGATAAACGAAGTAATTTTTGGTATAATATAGATAATCACAATCACTTTTTGTGATTATGGAAAAAATGAGAAGGGAAAATGAATATGGAAAAGAAACTATTAGTTACGGGAGCAATTTTAAGTGCAGGGCTATTGGCTTCTACACAAAATATTCAAGCAGAGGAGCAGGCGGATTTATCAACCAATCTGAGTAATGTGAATCAGGCAACCACAAAAGAAGAAGTTCAAAATGACTTAAATCAAGCCCAAGAAAATCAAGAAAAATTAGCGGATGATCTCAAACAAGCCCAAGAAGCAGCAAACCAAGCAAGTGAGGCTAAAAACTTGGCAGAAAACGAATTGAAAGCTGCAGAAGAAGCACAAGTTCTATCTCAGGAAAATAAAGAACAAGCGACCAAAGAAAATATTGAGTCAACTGAAAAGGACATTGAAAATAAAAAACAAAATCTTGCAAATCAAGAAAAAGAATTAGCAGAAAACAAGCAACAATTAGACGAAAACAGTCAGATTATTGAAAAAGCAAATCAAGATTTAGCGCAACAGAAAGAAGAAGTGGCTGCTTTACAGGAAAAATTACAAGCTTTAACCAAACAATTAGCTGAGGCAAAAGAAGCTGTGAACAATGCTGATGCAAACAAGCTGGCTAAAGCGGTTGATGATGCCAAGGCGCTGTTACAACAAAAGCAAGCTGATGTGGCTCAAACAGAAAAACAAATCTCTAATCAAGAATCAAAATTATCAAATGCGTCAGAAGAATTAACCACTGCAAAAGAGAACTTGCAATCTTTACAGCAAGATTTGGCAAATATAAATAAAGAAATGAAAGCCCAACAAGCAGATATTGCCCAAGCGCAACAAGCGTACAATGAGGCTGTGGAACAACTGAATGAGAAGAAAGCTAAGTTACAACAAGCACAAGCTGCGATGGAAAATAGCTCTTCAGAAGAATTGCCACAAAGTATTGCGAACCTTCAAAAAGAAATTGCAACGAATGAACAAAAGATTCAACAATTGTCGACTGATATTGCCAATAAACAAGCAATGGTGAATGAAAAGTCTAAAGCATTGGCAAGTAAAAATGCTGAATTAGCCAGTGTGGTTTCACAATCGGAAAAATCACAAGCACAATTAAGCGCATTAATGGCTGCATTAGAGCAATTGAAAACGTCTGAGTTACCAAATAAAATCAAACGCCCAAATGGTTATGATTATATGAAGTATGAAGATGCTAAGAACCTTGATGGATTAGAAAAATTCAAAGATAAAGCAATGAAGATGAATGTTTATCAGTCTCAAAAGGGTGATCAAGAACGCCAAGTGAACTGGAAAAATTTATCTGAAGCAGAAGTAAAAGAATTATCTGTTTGGGTAGCTGATGTATTAAATGATTTTAATCATAATCAATTAGGGTATCAAGTCAAGCATGTAGTCTCAGATCTATCTTTACGTTATGCGCAAGATGTAGCGGATCGTTACTATCAAAAAATATCTCCAAAAGATTCCCCACATGATTCAGTTGCTTTAGAGGAGGCAGCTCAAGCAATTGGCGGGGTGAGTGGAATAGCAGAATCACTAGCAGTTGGCTTCTTACCAAATAATGATGGTACGATTTCTATGGATGAGTTGAAGAAAGCTATCTATGAGGCGATGGTGATGATGTTATTTGATGATAAACCTTCTGGTTGGACGCATACGAATCATCTGACGCTAACTTTTGCTGAGAGAGTGAAAGTGAAGGAGTTTCGAATCGGAGTGGCTGTGGATCGTTTCGGACTAATCCATTTGGAAAGTTTTATGCCAAAGCAAGGAAATCTAAACGAACAATTTGTTACATCAAATCCAGCAATTGATAATCTACAACAAGAAATCGCTAAAGTCAAACAACAGCTTGCGGAAAATGACCAACTTGTAAAAGACTTAAAACAGCAACAAAAGGTGGCTCAACAAGCAAGCGATACCGTACAGCAAGCATTAAAAGATAAGCAAAATGAATTCATTCAAGCAAAAGAAAATGTAGCACAACAGCAAGAAAAGTTGGCTAAGTTGCAAAACACTTTAGCAACTACTAATGGCTCGCTTGAAGAAAAATTAGCTGCAGTGAAAAGCGCAAATGCTGAAGTCGAACGTGCAAATCAAGAGGTTTCAGAAAAACAAAAAGTTCTAGCTGAGATAAAAGCCAGTGAGGGACAATTAAAAGCCCAACGAGCAGATATTGAACGAAACTTTGATAAAGCACAAAAAACGCTTGAAGTAAAACAAAATGCTGTCGATGAAGCAAAAGGGCATTTAGCACAGCATCATGCTGAGTTAACTAAGCGTCAATCTGCGGTACAGGATGCTAAAGGACAACTTGCTCAGGCAGAAGATAATCTTGCACACAGCGAAGAAATCAAAGCGGTGAGTGAAGAAAAATTAGCACAAGTCGAAGGGCAAGTAGCGGCTACTAGTGAAGCATTAAACACTGCGTTGAGCGAATTAGCTAGCGTTCAGGCTGACTTTGAGCAAAAAAATACAAGTTACCAAAAGGCACAATCAGATTATGCACAAAAAGCAAAAGCAGTTGAGCAATCAAAAGCAGATGTTGCTGATCTAGAAGAGAAGTTAGCAAATTATTTGAACGCAGACGAATTATTAGCGCAAGCAAAAGATCGATACGTGCATGCTTTAATCTCATTAGAGCAAGCAAAAGCCGAGTTAGAAGCAGCAACAAATAAGGTAAACGACGCAAAAGTTGCTTATGAAAAGCAAAGTGCCGAGGTTTCACGTCTACAAGAGCAACTAGCAGAAATCATCCGTCAAGAAGAGTATAATCAGGCGATTGATGAAGTGGATCAAAAAGACGATCATCAAACGAATGAGAATCAATCAAAAGATAATCAAAAGAGCGATAGTCAAAAACAAAATCATACACAAACAACTGTACAATCCAAGTCTACTAAGACCAAAAATAATCGATTAGTAAGCAGTAAAACGTCCGATAAATTGCCAAAAACAGGTATGCTATCTGTCATTCCAAGTGTATTTGGAACTATGATTTTAGGTTTTGGATTCATTTTAGGCCTAGGTAATCATCGTCGTATGAAGAAATCAAAAAAATAAAGTGTCTAAAAAGTCGTATTTGATTTTTTGACATTAAAAATAGCCGAGATTGCTAGCAATTTTTTAGAGAATCTAAGAATGCTAGTGACCTCGGCTATTCATTTTGAATCAACCTTGGAGAGTAGACGCAAGATTTTCGTCTATGATTTCTCCTTTGGTAATAATATTGGTATCCCCAATCAAGAAGAGTCCATCTGGTGTGACTTTGACTTTTAAGATACCACCAAGTACATGAATAGTGACTTCTTCTGGTTGGACTAAACCTTTTTGTGCCAGGATATAGGCAGTTGAGCCGCTACCTGTGCCACAAGCTAGGGTAAAATCTTCTACACCGCGCTCAAAGGTTCGAACCACGACTTCTTGATTGTCTAATACTTCATAAAAATTGACATTGGCTCCTTTAGGCAGGTACTCCCAGTAGCGTAAACTTTTGGTCAAAGCTTGAATCGATGCTAAGGGGGTGCAACTTAAATTTTCATAAGGAACAACTAAATGCGGAATACCAGGATCGCCCAATTCAACATAATCTACTAAGAAATCATTAAACATCAAAGCTTCTTGGATATTGGCGGGATCATTTAATTGCACTTGATAATTGCGTCGGTCTAAACGTTTGGCATAAACCATCCCCGCGACTGTTTCGATTTGCATTTCTTCATTTGCCAATTGGTTTTCAAAAGCATAGCGCGCCAAACATCGAGCACCATTGCCACACATTTCAGCTTCGGTACCATCTGCGTTGAAGAAAATCATGCGAAAATCGCCGCCTTTTTGAGGAGTATCTACTACCATTAAGGCATCTGAACCTACAGAAATTTTACGTTGGCAGATTTGTTTGGCTAATTTGACTAAGGTTTCATAAGGAAATTTTAATTCAATATTATTAATAATGATAAAGTCGTTGCCGGTACCTTGCATTTTGTAAAAAGGAATTTGCATCATTTTACACTCACTTTCTATAAAAAATCAGGAATCAATTCATTTTGGATCATTTGTTCATAGCTTTGGCGTTTGACGATTAAGGCATCTTGCCCGTCTTTCACTAATACGACCGCTGGAATGGGTAGTTTATTATAGTTGCTAGCCATGGAATAGCCATAAGCCCCCGTTGTAAAGGTAGCGAAAATATCACCCGTTTCAACTTTTGGTACGGCTAAGTCTTTCACCAAAATATCGGTACTTTCGCAGGCTTTCCCAGAGATGGTCACTTTTTCAGTTTTTTCTTCATCGGCTTTGTTGGCAATGACTCCGGTATAAGTCGCATCATATAAGCCTGGGCGAATGTTGTCAGTCATCCCACCATCAATTGCGGCATAAGTACGGATGCCTGGTAAAGTCTTAATTTCGCCAATTGTGTGTAAGCTAATACCAGCTTCGGCCACAATGCTTCGACCAGGCTCGATGACGATATTTGGACGTGGGAAATCGTGTTTTCGACAAAAGCTTTCCGTTAATTCCATCAAAGGTGTTAGGAAGTATTCGTATGGTTGGCGGAGTTCATCTGGTAAGTATTTCACACCAAAGCCACCACCGTAATTCAATTCTTTAATCGTATAGTTTAGACGTTTTCGCACTTCTAAGGCTAAATCTAAGGCAATTTTCGCTGCAGCTAGATGCGCGCTATTGTCTTTTAACTGACTCCCTACATGGAAATGGAAGCCATAAAATTCAATATTGTTGGCATCAATGGCTTTTTGAATGGTTGGCCATAAAATCTCTTCATCAAGCGGAATCCCAAATTTAGAATCTTTTTGACCGGTTGAAATATAGCTATGGGTATTAACATTCACTTCAGGGGTAATTCTAAACAAGACTTTGGCTGTGGTTTGTTTTTCACTCGCAAGTTTTTGGATGCGTTCAATTTCTTGTAACCCATCAACTATAATGCGCCCTACACCATAATCTAAAGCCAGACTTAATTCCTCATCAGATTTATTATTGCCATTAAACTCGATATGTTCGGCTGGAAAATCAGCTTGGATGGCGGTATATAGTTCCCCACCACTGACCACATCGATACAAAAACCTTCACGAGCCATGATTTTATACATTGCAAGTGTAGAAAAAGCCTTTGAAGCGTAGGCCACACGCGTATTTGGATAGCGATTGGTAAAGGCAGCTTTTAACTGATTACATTCTGCGACAATCGCGTTTTCTGAAAAGACATAGAGTGGGGTGCCATATTTTTGGGCTAATGCAACTGTGTCACACCCATCAAAATATAAATGATGATTTTTTACTTCAAAATTCATTGCAGGACTCCTTATTGATTTAATTCTTTCATTAATTGACGGTAACATTCCACGCCGCCGAGTAGATATTCTTCATTAAATTGTAGTTGATCGCTGTGTAAAGGATGTGTATAGCCTAATGCTTCATTACGAATGCCTACGAAGAAAAAGAGACTTGGTACCTTTTGCTGGTACATTGAGAAGTCTTCAGCGAGCATATAAGGTGGGGTCGTTACATAGCTATCCCCAACAATTTTTTCTAAGGCTGCGACCATTTGCGCATCATTATCGACCACGCGATACATATGATTAAAGCTTACTTCAGCTTCACAACCATATCCTTTGGCGATGTTTTGCGCAATTTCTTCAATACGACGGGTCATCGTTTCATAAACTTCATCGCTAAATGCGCGCATCGTACCTTCAATTTTGACTTCTTGGGCAATAATATTCATCGCATCGCCACCGGTAATCTTACCAAAAGTAAGAACGGCTGAATCCATTGGCGAAAGATTGCGTGAAATAATTGTATGTAGGCCTGAAATCACCGCGCTAGTAGCAACAATCGCATCAGCCCCAATTTGTGGTTGCGCCCCGTGAGCACTCTTGCCTTTGATTGTGATGTAGACCTCGCCATTTCTTGCCATCATTGGTCCTTTACGACAGGCGATGATTCCTTCGTCAAATTCTGGAAAGACATGTAAGCCAATCATTTGTTCAATACCGTATTTTTCAAATAGTCCCGCATCAATTAAAAGTTGGGCACCGCCAGGACCTTCTTCAGCTGGTTGAAAGACTAAGACGATGGTACCGATAATTTCTTGCGGATGTGTTGCAAGATATTGTGCAAAGCCTAGCATGGTAGCCATATGTCCATCATGTCCACAAGCATGCATTTTTCCAGGATGCGTGCTTTGAAAGGCTAAACCAGTATTTTCAGTAATCGGTAAAGCATCGATATCAGTACGAAAGCCTAATGTCTTGCCTTCTTTGGTACCTTTAAAGATTGCGACTAACCCGGTGTCTAATATTTCATGGATTTCAATATTGGGTAGCTGTTGCAAAAAATTGTATAAATATTCTTTTGTTTTATATTCGGATAAGCCTAATTCAGGAATTTGATGAAGCGCGCGTCGATGTTTTGTCACGAGGTCTTTGAGTTGCGCTACGTCTTGAGAAATCAACATTTTTATGCAAACCTCCTTAGGAATTTTTCTTGTGATATATTCATTAGCATATTAATTATTAAGATTGGATGCAACTAACCTGCTTATTTTTTGAAAAATTTTTTGCAGAAATTAGTGAATATTCCTTGCTAAGTATTTACATTATATAATATAATTAGAGCAATTCATATTGTTTTGTTAGTATTTTTTCATTTTATTGTCTGAAAACTAATGAAAATGAACAATTAATGATAAATTTGAAAGGAAGTGTCAAAAAGTGGCAATTTTTACAGGTGCAGGAATCGCGCTGATTACCCCAATGTTAGCAGATGGAACGGTGGATTTCGATAAGTTAAAAGAGCTAGCTGAATGGCATGTACAACAAGGAGCCGACGCCATTATCGCGTGTGGGACAACAGGAGAAGCTTCAACTTTAGACGATCAAGAACATATCGCCGTGATTGAGGCAGTGGTCAAACAAGTAAATGGCCGTATCCCAGTAATTGGTGGGACAGGTTCCAATAATACCCAACACGGGATTGAATTATCGCAAGCAGCCCAAAGAGTGGGGGCCGATGCATTATTGGTCGTGACACCATACTATAATAAAGCAACGAAGAAAAGCATTATCAAACACTATCAAGCAATTTGTGCAAGCGTTGATTTACCAGTTATTTTATACTCAGTGGCTTCACGAACAGGGATGAATTTAACACCGGCAATTGTCAAAGAGTTAAAAGAAATTCCTAATGTCGTCGGTATTAAAGAAGCAAGTGGCGATATTTCACAGATTGTGGAGATTGCGCGTCTGGTCGATGAGGACTTTGCACTTTATTCAGGAAATGATGACCAAGTACTCCCATTGTTATCTGTAGGTGGTTCAGGTGTGATTTCTACTATTGGGAATATTGCACCAAAACAAACTTCGCAAATGGTGCATGATTATTTAGAAGGTCAAACAAAAGAAGCCTTAGCCGTACAATTGGCACAAAAACCATTAATTGATGCGATTTTTAGCGAGGTTAATCCAGTGCCGATTAAAAAAGCAGTCGGTATGCTTAAAGGCTATGATACCTATTATCGCTTACCACTAGACCAACCAGAAGAAAAAACGGTCGAATTATTAGCCAAAGAAATGAAAAATTATGGTTTGTTATAACTCATCAATCGCGTTAGAAAGGGTGAAAACATGCTAAAAATTATTTTAAGTGGTTGTCATGGTAAGATGGGGAAAGTCTTACAGTCTATGATTGCTGCTAAAGAAGAAATGACGGTCGTAGCTGGCATTGATCAAAATACGGATTTACCTAGTGATTTTCCAGTTTATGCGCAATTAGCACAAGTCCAAGAAACAGCGGATGTCGTGATTGATTTTTCACACTTTTCAGCTGTGGCGCAGTTAGTTAATGATGCCAAAGCGTTACACTTGCCAGTTGTTGTCGCTACTACAGGATTAACGCCAGATATTCAAGCATTAATTGACCAAGCAAGTGAAGAGATTGCGATTTTTCAGTCGGCGAACATGTCTTTAGGGATTAATGTCTTGATTAAGGCCTTGCAAGCAGTGACACCAATTTTAGAAAAAGATTATGATATTGAAATGATTGAAAAACATCATAATCAGAAAAAAGATGCACCGAGTGGAACGGCTTTATTATTGGCAGATAGCATCAATGAAGTTTGTCAGGAGAAAAAAGAATATATCTATGACCGCACGCCAAAAGATGAAGCACGCCAAACGAGTGAATTAGGGATTTCAGTGGTTCGCGGAGGTACGCTTCCTGGTGAGCATATCGTGATTTATGCGGGTGAAGATGAGATTTTAGAATTTAAACATACCGCTTTATCGCGCAATATTTTTGCCAAAGGTGCACTTGAAGCAGGCGAATTTCTTGCCAAACAGCCAAGTGGCAAATATAATATGGCTGATTTAGTGAATCAAAATTAAGAATTTATCGAGGTGGAAAATGTCAGAATTACAATTTACCGATCCATATATGTTAGCAAAATATATTAAGGATGCAACGAAACAAACGCCAGTCAAAGCCTATGTTCAAGGTGATTTATCTGGTGTAACGAGTGATGAAGTGAAAATTTTTGGTGAAGGGAATTTTCATTTTGTGATTGGCGATGCAGCAAAAGTAGCCGCCTTTTTAGATGCGCATCAAGATAAGATTACGGATTCTTATTTAGAAAATGACCGCCGCAATTCTGCAGTCCCACTATTAGACTTAACCAAAGTGGACGCTCGAATTGAACCAGGTGCGTTTATCCGTGACCAAGCTGTTATCGGAAAAAATGCTGTCGTCATGATGGGCGCCGTGATTAATATTGGTGCCGTAGTAGGCGAAGAGACCATGATTGATATGGGAGCCATTTTAGGTGCCCGCGCGACAGTAGGCAAACGTGCCCATATCGGTGCGGGTGCTGTGTTGGCCGGCGTCTTAGAACCACCTTCAGCAAGTCCAGTGATTGTGGAAGACAATGTGTTAGTCGGCGCCAATGCAGTTGTACTAGAAGGTGTGCGCATTGGTGAAGGTGCAGTGGTTGCTGCGGGTGCTGTCGTAACTGAAGATGTGCCAGCTGGTGCGGTAGTTGCGGGGAGTCCTGCCAAAATCATCAAAATGAAAGACGAAAAAACGATTAGCAAAACGGAATTCCTAGATGATTTACGTAAATAAAGTGATTGAGGTCAAGTAGAAAAAGTCGCTACTTGACCTTCTTTTTTACATCAGTTACCAACAGGGTTATAGATAGGTAGATTAGATAATACAAAGAATTTAAGTCGGAAATAAATTTTCTTTGCAAGACACCCTGTTTTCAAGTATATTAGAAATTAGGAAAAATAAAATAAAACAACTTTAGGAGGAATTTATGTCTTTACCAAAATGTCCAATGTGTCAATCAGAATATACTTATGAGGATCGTGGGTTGTTGATTTGCCCTGAATGCGGTCATGAATGGTCATCAGAAGAACAAGTCCAAGAAGAAGGCTTAGTCGTCCTTGATGCAAATGGCAATCAATTACAAGATGGCGATACAGTCACTGTAATTAAGGATTTAAAAGTTAAAGGAGCAAGTGGTGCGATTAAACAAGGAACTAAGGTCAAAAACATTCGCTTAGTAGAAGGCGATCATAACATTGACTGCAAAGTTGATGGCTTTGGTGCGATGAAATTAAAATCAGAATTTGTGAAGAAACTATAATCTTTCAAAAGCTGTTTACAAATTTTTCATACTTTTTTGGTAAACTATTCTTGAAAATTGATACGAGGTGAAAGGAATGTATGGAATGTATCCGATGGGGTTTTTCTTTGATCCCACCTATATTTTAGTGATTATCGGAATTATGCTATCCATGGCGGCTTCGGCTTATGTGAATAGTACTTACCGTAAATATGATGAAGTTTTGAGTAAAAAAGGGGTCACCGGGACGCAAGCTGCTCAGTATATCTTACAAAGTCAAGGTATTCATAATGTGGGTGTTCAAGGGATTGCGGGCGATTTGACCGATAATTATAACGCCCAAACTAAGATGTTGAGTTTATCCCAAGCTACAGCGCAATCGACTTCTGTTGCGGCAATTGGCGTGGCTGCCCATGAATGTGGTCATGCCGTACAAGATGCGAAAAACTATTTTCCATTGCGTTTGCGAGCAGGTATTGTGCCGATTGTCAATATTGGTTCGACTTTGTCTATCCCATTGATTTTAATCGGGGTTTTATTACGTGGGCAATTTTTGATTAACTTGGGCTTAATTGCATTTGCGTTAGTCTTTATTTTCCAATTAGTCACGTTGCCTGTCGAATTTGATGCTTCAAGAAGAGCCATTCAAATTTTAAGTGAAGGTGGCTTACTGGCTGAAGATGAATTGCCTATGGTGAAAAAAGTCTTAACCGCCGCTGCTTTAACTTATGTGGCTGCTGCAGTGAGTACCTTACTTCAATTATTACGTTTATTTATTCTTTTTGGAAATAACAATCGCGACAACTAAAAGACAACTCTAAGAATTTGTCTCAAATCGTTGTATAATCGATGAAAATGTTTTCTAAATGTGTTAAAATAAGGTCAAAAGAAGAATTGGAGTGATGGTTATGAAAACATCTACAAAAATTGCCTTAGGTGTCAGTACCACCTTAGTAGCTGGGGTGATTACTTCAGCGATTGTGGCCGATAAAATTATCACAAAGGTTAAAAAAGTTCAAAACCGCAAAAAAGTTAAAAAATTTGTGGACGATAAGTTAAATGGCAATTCTTTTGTTGGCGATATGGTGGACCGTCTAAGTGATAAAGATATTGAATCATTAATCAACATCGGTAAAAAAATCGGTGAAGGTCAAGAACAGTTATCTACTTATGGCGAATCAGTTAAAAATGCGACTAGCCAAGCCAAAGATAAAGTTGGTTCAGTCATTAAACAAATCAAAATCAAATATTAGTACAGATAGTCTCAAGAATTGCTCTTGGGACTATTCTTAATAAGAAGTTAGGATGAGAAAATGAAAAAAAGGAGCAGTCTGACCCAAGAACAAAAAGAGTATTTCATGAAAGAAGCCATCAAAGAAGCGAAAAAGGCGGAACAAATGGCAGAAGTTCCCATCGGAGCGGTCGTGGTTTATCAAGGTGAAATCATAGGTCGCGGACATAATCAAAGAGAAACGCAGCAACAAGCCGCAGCCCATGCAGAAATGTTTGCCATTCAAGAGGCTTGTGAAAAGGTCGGTAGTTGGCGTTTAGAAAAGAGTCAATTATTTGTGACTTTAGAGCCTTGTGTGATGTGTAGTGGGGCCCTTCAGTTAGCCCGTGT
>DWVH01000024.1 GCA_019120335.1 Candidatus Enterococcus stercoripullorum | reverse complement strand
ATAGTGTGGTGGCGATAGCAAGAAGGATACACCTGTTCCCATGCCGAACACAGAAGTTAAGCTTCTTAGCGCCGATAGTAGTTGGGGGGTTCCCCCTGTGAGGGTAGGACGTCGCCACGCAACTTTGAATGACTAGACAAAATGACTGTCTAGTCTTTTTTTGTTGGTGTGCCAAGTACGGTACAATTTTCAAGTCGGATGCATTGTAGGCTTGAGGTGTAAGAACGCACCTTACTCATTTTTTATGAATTAGCTGAGAACACTCATGATTTTAATCGTGAGTGGTTTAAGCTAAATGGTTGTAAAACAGCCTTAGATGGGCAAAAAAAAAAAAGACCATAGTTCTATTCAGCTGGAATCTTAACTGAATAGAACTATGGGATGTTGCTTATACAGCGACCTCATTAATGAATACTATAATGTGAAAGGTCTATTTGTCGTGCTTCACACCAATTTTTAGGGATACCGGTTAAAAAAATGGGTACTTTTTTTAATTCTTTTGTAGAAGTCTTACCGGTCATTGTATAAAGCATGACTAACTCACGCTTCCATTGGTAAACTAAGTCAATCGTTTCTTCTAATCCGTCTGTTAGTAGTGAATGTAAGATTGTTCCAGAAATGCCAACTGCTTTAGCACCAAGACAAAGGCATTTAAAAATATCATAGGCGTTTCGAATACCACCAGAGGCTACAATTTCAAAAATACGTTTCATTTCATATGCTTCAAGTAAGGAAATAACCGTAGACTGACCGTAGTGATCAAGATAAGAGAGTTCACGTTTTTTTCGACGCGCGTTTTCGATTTTTGTAAAGCTAGTGCCCCCATTTCCACCAACATCGATAATTTTCACACCGAGATCTAAAATTTGATGCATCGTTTCTCGTGTCATACCAAATCCTACTTCTTTCACAATGACAGGGACATCCACTTCTTTGACAATTTGTTCAATATTGGTTAACCAACTAGTAAAATCGCGGTCTCCTTCTGGCATCACGAGCTCTTGCGGTGCATTGACGTGAATTTGAAGACCGTCTGCCTCTAACATCTCAATGGCACGTTTAGCATCTTCCACGTTATTGCCAGCCCCAATATTTGCCAAAATTAACCCATTTGGATTCTCTTTACGAACAATACTGAAGGAATCGACTAAAGAAGGGTCTTTTAAAGCAGCGGTTACTGAGCCGGTTGCTAACATTAAATCTGCTTCTCGAGCAATGATAGCCAGCTGTTGATTAATCTCTTTTGTTTTTTCACTACCACCGGTCATGGCGTTAATAAAAAAGGGAGTCGCTAGTTTCTTTCCCATGAGTTCACTTCTAATTGAGACATCAGCTACACGACATTCAGGAAAAGAATGGTGGATAATTCGTATGGCATCAAAATCATTTTTACGTTCATCGTGAAAGGCTTTAGCAAGTGAAATATGTTCGTCTTTACGATTCATTTTTTTCCTCCTTGGTATATACATGTAGTGGCAATGGAGTGATTTCAGCTTTTTCCCATGCGCTCATCAGTGGTAAAATCCCAGTTTTTTGATCGACAATGACAATCCCGCAATCACCACCACCGGCACCAGAGGATTTGCTAGATCCCCCATAGTTTTCAGCTAAATCACAAAGTAACTTCAGAGCAGGTGTCTCAATTAATACACCGGTCATTGCGGAGAGTTCATTTAATAATTGACGGTTTTTAGAAATCATTTTTTTAATTAAAGTGACATTTTGTGTTTCAAAGCCCAAAATCATTTGCTCAACACAGGCTTTACTTGCGACTAAGAATTGTTGATAGGTTTGTTCTTTTGCTTTTTTTGACTGATGTACTTGGTCTACTAAATCTGATGTAGACGCAGGGCTGCCTGTCCAACCGATTAATAGGCGTAATGCTTTTGGTGCTTTTAATGGACGAATGCTAAGTCCAGGCCAATCTTGTTCGACTAATTCTGCTATCGATAAGCGACCAAAGTTTTCAATAACCCATGGATGGTCAAAGGTAGAAAAAGCAATCCAGCCACCAAAGCAACTTGCGGCAATATCCCCACAGGAACCATTTCCTTGAACATCTAAATGAGCTAAGGCAGCTAATTTGAATTGGGTCATTAAATCTAAGCCAAGTTGGTAATATTCATTTAAAGCTTTCACAGTAGCAACAGTCACTGCGCCACTTGAACCTAAGCCGTATTTGCGACCATTTGAATTATCCAACTCACTGGTTACTTTCATATCATAAAAACTTAGGTGATGACCTTTTTCTTTCGCATATTTTTCTGTTAAGCGAATGGCAGCTAAAATATAGTGGAAGGGATTTTCGCGATGATCAAGGACTAGTTCACCTTTTCTTCTAAACCAGCGAATCGGCAAGTCACTATATTGTTCTGACTGGATACTTCCTTTGGTTCCGATTGCTTGATTGATGGTTACGGTAATAAATTGGTCTATAGCAACGATAATGGCAGGATGACCGACTTCCACAACGGCATACTCTCCAGCAATATATAGCTTCCCTGGCGCGGATACTTCTATCATTTCGACACTTCCATTTCTAAATATTCAATCCCTACTCCAGCGTGGGCAACAATTAATTGTTCGTTACGGAATTGTTTGCTTAATTCAGCAAAAATAGCCGCTTCATCTTTCTTTTGGCAAAGGACTTTCACATTAGGACCTGCATCCATTGTAAAATAGCATTCAAGTCCAGATTCTCTAAGATTCCGTACAGCATCCATGGCTAGCATACTTTCAGCATTCCAATAGGTAAATGGTGGTACTGCAGCTAGTGTACATGCATGCATCTTTAAGGCATTGGCTTCAGTGATTTGGCCAAGCTTGGTAAAATCTTTTGTGTAAATGGCTTGTTTAATAGCTTGTAAATCTTTAGGAGCTTCTTGTAACCATACAGGATAAAAGCTTGAAGTTTCAACGGTTGATTTCATCCCATCACGACTAGAAACTTTCTTTTGTTTTTGATTCACTACGATAAAAATCATAGCTAATTCATCTTCAAATCCCGCTGAGTCGATAGGAACGGCATAAGAACTATCATCATCGTAGCCTTTTTCCCATTCTACAAAGCCACCGTAAACACTGCGACATGCCGAACCTGAACCTTTGCGTGCTATTTTAGATAGCTCTTTTTGCGATAGGCCAAGATCTAACGCTTGATTACAGGCACCGGCTAAAGCACATAAGCCACTTGCTGAAGAAGCCAGTCCTGCAGCAGTAGGCACATGATTGATGCTTTCGACTTTGGCAAAAGAGGTACAGTTACTTTTTTGTCTAAATAAATCCAAAAATTTACTGACTTTTTGAGTAGCTTTTTCATCTTGTAATATGCCATCAAGGGTAAAACAATCTGCTGTTAAAGATTTGTCAAAGCAAACGGACGTCTCTGTGTAAAAAGCATCTAAAGTAAGTGAGAGGCTATTATTTTTAGGAAGAATGATTGTTTCATCTGCTTTTCCCCAATATTTGATGAGGGCAATATTCGTGTGGGCTCTTGCTTTTCCTTTATACATTTTGATAAACTCCTAATCCTTGTAACCAGGTACGCTTCATACCATAACTGATTAATTTCTCTTGAATAAATCTTGCATTTTGTAAATCTTTGGCTAAAACAATCAAACAACCCCCGCGACCGCCACCCGTTAATTTAGCCCCTAAAGCATGATGCTGTAAAGCTAATTCAACTGCTTGGTCTAGTGTGTGATTGCTGACAGTGAGTTTTTGTAAGAGGCGATGGCTAGCGGTCATGATTTGTCCGAGTTTTTCCGCTTGATTTTCGACAATAGCAGTTTTGGCTTCTAGGGTTAAATCACCGAGTTGATCGATAATGTGGTGAATACTAGCGCCTTTTTGCTGCACTAAATTTGCGACATCCTTCACAGCTTGTCTCGTTTGGCCTTTAATTCCAGTATCTGCAACTAAAAGATAGGCATCAACATTGAGTTGGAAGGTCTCAAATGGTTGTCCTTTCTCAAATAGGATAGGTTGTGTGCCACTTGTTGCCGCTGCGTCAATGCCACTTGGATTATCGTGGGCAATTTGTTCAGAATAATCGACATATTTTAGCAAGTTTTTTTCATCTAGTGGTAAAGCTTGCCAATCGAAAATCGCCCGAATGATACTGACGGCCACCGCTGCTGAAGATCCCATGCCACGTTCTGCTGGGATGGTGCTCTTGATGTTCAAGCAAAAATTAGGCAGTTCTAAATCTTTTTTTAGCACTTCTATTAACAAGACGAGATTATGCATACTTGTGACTTGCTTCATCTCATCTAGCGTTCCATTAAAATATTTTGATTGGATATGTACAGTGGGATTTGCTTGAACCAAGGTATGAATACCAACGCCAGCAAACGGGAAGGCGATGGCTTTTTTTCCATAAACAACTGAGTGTTCCCCAATTAAGATAATTTTTCCTGTGGCATGACCATTTCCTATTTTTTTCATTGAATCCTCGCAATCTGACAAAACTTCTATTTACAAAAAAGGTTCCTTGCATATTATAAGAAAAAAGTTGCAAAGTTTAAACTAATTTGTTAAATTTTTTGTGTAAAAGTCATTCTTTAGTACTTTCTTAATGATTAACAGACTGTAGAATGCGAGGAAAGAAAATAAAATTTTTGAAAAAGCGAGGGGAAAATAGTGATTATTGTATCAGGGGTCCACTCATCAGGTAAGACAACATTAGCCAAAAATTTAGCCAAGCATTTTCACAGTAAAGCGCATATTGTAGAGTCGCGTCAAACGGATAACCCACTTTATGACAAAGCAAAGGGGACTATTTCTTGCAGCTACGATGAAGATTTCTTAATGGAACGGATGAAACAAGTAGGTGAGGCGATGACCGAGCCATATACCGTATTTGACCGTTCTGTATATGAAGATGTTTTGCGGATGAAAATTACCGCTGATTTAGGATCTTTAGACCAGGAAGAAGTAGAAGATTATTTTGCACGGATCAATAAACGATTAAGTGAAATTCCACTCGATCGTTCAAATGAGGCTTCACAAATTTTACTTTTCCTTGATTTACCGTTTCATGATATGATCGATCGCATTTATCAAGTACCAAAAGTCAAAGAATATATTATGACTCATCCATTTCTATATGAATATTATCAAGAAGCTCATTTACGTTATCGAGAATGGTTTGAGAATTATCATTATTCTGAAAAGTTACGCATTAATGCACTGGATTATGATTTTAACAATATGGATGATGTAGCAAAGGTTGCCAAACAGATTGAAGAAATCTATCAAAATCCAAAATTTGAAATTACCTATGATGCGATTGTTGATAATATGAGACAGAGTTTGGTCAATAAAAATAATAATAATAGTATTTAGTCTAACAGTAGGCATTTTTACGTCACACAACGAGGAATGCCTACTTGATTAATGAAATGAAAGAGTAGCAAGCAAAGAAGCAAGGTTAGATAAAATTTTTTGAGTTTTTTGCTGAAAATCCTTGACTTCATTTTCAAAATGCGATATGATTCAATAGTTAAGAAAAGAAAGTAGAGGCACGCGCTTCTCGCCTTGGTGATATTCTTGCCGGGCTGATAGGTTGGAAAGTTTTCCTACAAGGGACTTTTTACTTTTAGCGCGGGTTCGGTATGGACTCGTTTTTTTGTGTCTACTTTCATTCTGGCAAATAAACCTGGAGGTGAATGACCATAGCAAAGGATATGATGGTAAACGACGGCATTCGTGCACGTGAGTTACGTTTAATTGATCAAGACGGAGAACAATTAGGGGTTAAGAGTAAAGCAGAAGCACTGAAGATTGCTGAACAAGCCAATCTTGACGTAGTGCTAGTGGCACCAAATGCAAAACCACCGGTTGCTCGCATTATGGATTACGGGAAATTCCGTTTTGAACAACAAAAGAAAGAACGCGAAGCCCGTAAGAAACAAAAAGTGATCAATGTGAAAGAAGTTCGTTTAAGTCCAACGATTGATTTAAATGACTTCAATACAAAATTGCGTAATGCACGTAAGTTCCTAGAAAAAGGGGACAAAGTTAAAGCGTCAATTCGTTTTAAAGGCCGTGCCATTACTCATAAAGAAATTGGTCAGAAGGTTTTGGATCGCTTGGCTGAAGAAACAAAAGATATTGCAAATGTGGAGCAACAAGCGAAAATGGATGGTCGTAGCATGTTCTTAGTGCTTGCACCTAAAAACGAAAAATAATTCATCTTTGGTCTACAACATGTAGATAGTCAGATTGGAAAGATTTTTGAGGAGGAAATTAGTTATGCCTAAACAAAAAACACACCGCGGATTAGCAAAACGTGTAAAACGCACTGGTAAAGGCGGATTAAAGAGATTCCGTGCATTCACAAGCCACCGTTTCCACGGTAAAACTAAAAAACAACGCCGTCAATTACGTAAGGCTAGCATGGTGCATAAAGGCGATTACAAACGTATTCGTCAACAATTATCACAAATGCGTTAATCAACTCGTAAATAAATTTCAAGGATATATATTAGGAGGAATTAAACATGGCACGTGTTAAAGGTGGAACAGTCACTCGTAAACGCCGTAAAAGAATGCTAAAATTAGCTAAAGGATATTACGGTTCAAAACATACATTATTCAAAACAGCTAAAGAACAAGTAATGAATTCATACAACTACGCATATCGCGATCGTCGTCAGAAAAAACGCGATTTCCGTAAATTATGGATTGCACGTATCAACGCTGCAGCTCGTATGAATGGATTAAGCTATTCTAAATTAATGCATGGCTTAAAAGTTGCTGGTATCGAAATCAACCGCAAAATGTTAGCTGACCTTGCTGTAACTGACGCTGCTGCATTCACTGCACTAGCGGAAGAAGCAAAAAAAGCTTTGAATAAATAATTCAATTTAGAATACGAAAGACACTTTGGATGATTCTAGAGTGTCTTTTTTTGGCTCTTGCTTCAATCGTATATTGAGTTATTCGTATAATGTGTAGCAAGAATGCTCTGATTTTGAGAGACTTATGAGCAGACGTGAAATAGAAAGGCATAAAAATTGTCAAGAATACATTCTTCCGCTATGATAGTTTCGTAAAAAATTAGTAAAAGGATAGTGAAAAATGATTATCTTGTTTAAAGTATTAGTAGTCTTAGTAGCGTTAGAATTCTTGTATATTATGTATTTGGAAACTTTTGCAACAACTTCGGATAAAACTGCTCAAACATTTAAGATGACTGCACAAGAATTACAAAATAAAACGGTGCAAACGCTATTCAAAAATCAAGGAATCTATAATGGTTTGATTGCTTTAGGATTGCTGTATGGCTTATTTTTTGTACAGGATTACTTAGCCTTTATACGCTTCTTGTTAGTTTACATTATTTTAGTAGCAGCTTATGGCGCATATTCAAGTGATAAATCGATTTTGTTAAAACAAGGTGGACTAGCGATTATTGCATTTATAGTGAGTTTGTTTTTGAAGTAAGTGTACCAGTCATTTCTAAAACACATCAGATATTTTCATGAATTTTCATTTTGGGAGTGGAAATTTAGAGATAGGTTTGCTATAATCAAATCAATATGGATATCTTTAAAGAGAAAGTAAATCTAACCCTGCTTTTAGCGAGTCTGGGAAGGTGGAAGCCAGATAAGTAAGACAGATTGAAACGCGCTTTGATACAAAGATACGGCAGCTACCGTTACAGCAAAAGTAGGTCCTAATAGATGGGACAAGTAGAGTGGTACCGCGGAATGAAATTCGTCTCTAGTGTTAATGGTTTAATATAATCGTGACACTAGAGCTTTTTTATTACAAAATGCTAAAAATATCAGATAAACATTAGGAGGAAATTCGATGAATAACCACGCAATTGTCGCAAAAACTTTACATCAAGCATTGAGTGAACATTTAACTTATGAACAAATTGAAAACTTACTTGAAAAACCAAAATATGCCGAACATGGAGATGTAGCGTTTCCGGTCTTTTCATTAGCGAAAATTTTTCGTAAAGCACCCCAACAAATCGCAACAGACTTAGTGGCTCAATTAGATACGACTGGCTATGAAAAAGTGGAAGTGGTGGGAGCATATCTAAACTTCTTTATGGATAAAGCACAAGTATCTAGTCAGGTCTTACAAGAAGTTTTAACGCAAAAAGCGAATTTCGGTTCACAAAATATTGGTCAAAACAAACAAGTGCCTATTGATATGTCTTCGCCAAATATTGCTAAACCAATGTCAATGGGTCATTTACGTTCAACGGTGATTGGCAATTCGATTGGCTTCTTATTAGAAAAAATTGGCTACCAACCTGTGCGCATTAACCACTTAGGTGACTGGGGTACGCAATTTGGTAAATTAATCGTGGCTTACAAGCTTTGGGGCAGCCAAGAAGCAGTGGAGAAAGATCCTATTACGGAATTATTACGTTTATATGTGGAGTTTCATGAAAAAGCTGAAACTCAACCAGAACTAGAAGATGAAGCCCGTGCTTGGTTTAAAAAGCTAGAAGATGGAGATCAAGAGGCATTGGCATTATGGCAGTGGTTCCGTGATGAATCGTTAAAAGAATTTACCGATATTTATGATTTGTTGGAAGTGAAATTCGATTCTTTCAATGGGGAAGCTTTCTATAATGATAAGATGGACGAAATCGTGACCATGTTAGAAGAAAAACATCTATTAAAAGAAGATAAAGGTGCTGAAATTGTTGATTTATCAGCTTATGATTTAAATCCTGCGTTAATCCGTAAATCTGATGGAGCGACTTTATATATTACGCGCGATTTAGCCGCTGCTTTATACCGCAAACGCACGTATGATTTTGGTCAATCACTTTATGTGGTAGGAAATGAGCAAAGCAACCACTTTAAACAATTAAAAGCTGTATTGAAGGAAATGGGCTTTGACTGGGCAGAGGATATGCATCATGTGCCATTTGGTTTGATTACAAAAGATGGTAAAAAATTGTCTACCCGTAAAGGAAAAATAATCTTACTAGCTGAAGTCTTGAATGAAGCGATTGCCTTAGCTAAAGCACAAATTGTCGAAAAGAATCCGACATTAGAAAATAAAGAGGAAGTAGCTCGTCAAGTCGGTGTGGGAGCTGTTGTTTTCCATGATTTGAAAAATGATCGTTTGAATAATTTTGACTTTGCTTTGGAAGAAGTCGTACGTTTTGAAGGGGAAACGGGTCCTTATGTGCAATATACCCACGCACGTTGCCAAAGCTTGTTAGCTAAAGCTGCCTTTGATGTTGAAAATGTCGGTGATTTGAGCTTAAACGACGAAGAATCATGGGAAGTAATCAAATTAATCCAAAGCTATCCAGAAGTCGTATTACAAGCTGCGAATACTTATGAACCATCTGTCATTGCCAAACATGCGATTAAGTTATCGCAAGCTTTCAATAAATATTATGCACACAGTAAAGTATTAGCCGAAGATGAACAAAAACAGGCTAGATTAGCACTTGTTTATGCAGTAAGTGTTTTATTGAAGGAAGATTTACGTTTGTTAGGATTGCATGCACCAAATCAAATGTAATGAGGAAGTAGACATGAAAAAAGAACAGCGGCATCAATTGATTGTTGAGATTTTAGAGCAAGAGATGATTCATACCCAAGAGGAATTGTTGCAACAGTTAAAGCTACGAGGGATAACTGCCACGCAAGCAACAATTTCCAGAGACTTGAATGATTTAAAAGTCATCAAAGCGACAACTGAAAATGGCGAAAAGCAGTTGAAACTCTTTACCGTTGATGAGATGAAAACACAAGAAGACAAATTGCATCTTCATCAGTTGATTGAAGAGATGGTTACTAAAGTGGATCGAGTTCAGTTTATGACAATTATCCATACGCAACCGGATAGTGCACAAATGGTTAGTGCTTTAGTGGATGATATGGATATCCCAGAAAAAGTCGCTTCTTTAGCAGGATTTGATACAGTAGTCATCATTTCACGTTCGGAAGCAGAAGCGCAAAAAATCGAAGCAATGTTTAAAGAGTATATGGTATAAAAAAATACTAGCAAAGTTTTCAGATGAGAATCGCTTTGCTAGTATTTTTGTTTTAAGATATATCTATTTTTGGCATAAATATTCTAGTGTGTATTTTCGAATGATGAATAATACTGTATTGCGGTCAAATTTTTTTTAAAATCGATTGTATAATGTGGATTGTTCACCAGTGATTTTAAAATTGACGTGGGGAAAATCATAACTTTTGAACGCTATTTAGTATAAAAGTTTTTTATACGAGCCCTTTTTCGAATAATGTTCAAGTAATGGTGTGATAAACTCTCTAACACCATGAGAAGCATAACGATTTCCTGCGCGTAACTGTGCTTTTAGAAAATATCCAGTTACGCCATCAAAAGCAACGAGTGGATGGTATCCGTATGTTTGGTAATGAGCATTGTAATTTGCTTGTTCTTGGCGTCCAAAAGTATCTGTATGCGTAGAATCTAAATCGATGATAAAGTCAGTGTCATTATGAAAAGGATAGAC
>DWVH01000023.1 GCA_019120335.1 Candidatus Enterococcus stercoripullorum | reverse complement strand
TCTTTTGTGCAAAATTTGACGCAGTGTGGTAAAATAATAGCATTAGGACTAGGAAAGAAGAGTGAAGCGTACTTAGCAGCAAGAATGTCACTAAGTACGAGTGAGGGTGAAAAATGACTGCAATAGGAATAATTTCCATCGATAATTATGACGATGTGATTGATAAACTAGATGATAAAGAAAGCTCGTATCTCAATACTTTGATTACTTCGGTGATTTCCGATTGGGCGAGTGAGCATGAAGTCTATTATCGCCGAATCAATGCTGAACGTCATTTATTTATTGCGCGTGAAGCAGATATTGAGCAGATGAAGACGCAAAAATTTGACCTTTTAGCCACTTTTAAAAATAAAGCCAGAGAACGTGAATTGTTATTGACGATGAGTATGGGGATTGCTTATGGTCAGGCCTCACTCAAAGAAATCGGTGAAGTGGCACAAGATAATCTTGATTTGGCCTTAATTCGTGGTGGCGATCAAGTTGTCGTGAAGGATGCTGATCCAATGAGTCGTCCACAATTTTTCGGTGGCGATAGTGATGCGACGATTAAAAGAACAAGAGTCCGTTCGAAAGCCATGAGTACCGCGCTAAAACGAGTCCTTTTAGAAAACGATAAAATCTTTGTTATGGGTCATCGTTTCCCAGATATGGATGCCTTGGGAGCGAGCTTTGGGATTGCTTGCTTTGCCAAATTAATCCATAAAAAATGTTGGGTCATCATTAATCCTGAAGAAGTCACGCCAGAATTGCAGCGAGGACTGAGAGAAATTGAACAATATCCCGAACTTTCCAGTCAATTAATTACCAGCGAAGAAGCACTAGAATTATTAGATAACAAAAGTTTGCTAGTGATGGTGGATTATCATCGGCCGTCTATGTCCATTTCGCAAAAAGTTTATGATGCCTTTGAGAAAATCGTCGTAATTGACCATCATCGTCGGGGCGAAGAATATCCCGCGAAACCATTGTTAAATTACATTGAAGCCTCTGCATCTTCTGCTAGTGAGTTGGTTGCTGAATTGCTAGAGTACCAATTAAATAATGAAACACGGATTTCGAAGTTTGTCGCAACGATGATGTTGGCGGGAATGTATGTGGACACCAAGAATTTTACCTTCCGTTCCTCTGCGCGGACTTTTGATATTGCCAGTTTCTTAAAATCACAAGGTGCCGATGAAAGCAAAGTCCAATATCTATTGAGTTCGGATTTGGATTCGTATTTAGAAATGAGCGAGTTAATCAGCACTTGCCAAAATATCGCACCAGGCATTGTGTATGCGATGGGCAAAGAAAACAAAATCTATGGTAAGGTGACAACGGCTAAGGCTGCGGATACCTTGATTTCGATGATTGGTGTCGAGGCCGCTTTTGTGATTACCCGCCAAGATGAGGAAGTTATTGGGATATCCGCGCGCAGTAGTGGCAAGGTTAATGTCCAAAAAATTATGGAAGCATTGGGTGGCGGCGGTCATTTTACCAATGCTGCGACGAAAATTTTGGGCGAATCGCTTGAAAAAGTTGAAGAAATGCTTTTAAATGAAGTTAAGCAAATTGAAATAGAGTAGGAAGTGAAACAGATGAAAGTTATTTTTCTAGAAGATGTGAAGGGTAAAGGTAAAAAGGGCGATGTGAAAGAAGTCCCAACTGGATATGCCCAAAACTATCTAATTAAGAACAAATTAGCCAAAGAAGCCAACAAAGAAAACATGGCGGAATTAAAAGGAAAACAAAAAGCTCAAGCCAAACACGAAGCAGAAGAATTGGCTAAAGCAAAAGAATTACAAGCTTTTATCGAAAAAGAAGAAACAGTGGTCGTCATCAAAGCTAAAGCCGGAAGCGATGGTCGTTTATTTGGCTCTATTCCTTCTAAACAAATCACGGATGCATTCTTTGATCAATACAAAATCAAAATTGACAAACGTAAAGTCGATTTGAAGCAACCAATCCGTGCATTAGGTTTTACCAATGTGGAAGTGAAATTGCACCATGATGTGTCAGCGAAAATCCGCGTACACGTCGTGGAAGAATAATCCAGCATACAATGAAAAAATTGGAGCGTCGATTCAATATGGGCGCTCTTTTTATGTTTAAGGAGAGTTAGATGAAGATTTCAGAACATTTTGGCGTGTACGGTGTTTGTATTCGTAATAACCAATTGCTCTGCGTAAAAAAACATGGGGGTCCGTATAATGGGCGCTATGATTTACCTGGTGGCAGTCGTAAAAATGGGGAAAGTTTGTTAGATACACTTTATCGGGAAATAAGCGAGGAAACTAGTTATCAAGTGAGTCAAATTTACGACAGTGCGCTCTATGACTCGTTCGTAAAAATCAACGATGATGAATTCAACCATCATATTTTTGGCCTATATAAAGTTGAGTTAAAAAAAGCCAATCATCAAGCAATAGAAAAATATCTTAACGGTAATGAGGTCAACGATTCTTTAGGAGAAGAATGGATAGCGTTGAATGAATTAAATGAACAAAATGCTTCTCCGCTGATCTTGAAAGTATTGGCAACGTCAGAAGATTTTCAAGCAAAGCGATATCCAGACTGGAAAATTTATTAAGATATTTGTAGATTGGCAGCAGCACTCACTCTGCCAATTTTTTGTTCATATATTTATACAAATTCCTGCCAATCTTTGCTATACTATTAGGTGAGAATTGTCTAAAGAGTAAATCAAAATTATGTTATTTTATAAATCTTTAAGGGGTGTTTTTGATGAATGAAATGTGGCAAGAAAATGTACCACCACAAGATATCGAAGCTGAACAAGCCGTTTTGGGTGCCATTTTTCTAGATGCGGATGCCTTGGTCGAAGCGATGGCCGTAATTGAGCCGCAAGATTTCTATCGCCGCGCTCATCAGATTGTTTTTCGTTCGATGATTGCCTTAAATGATCGCAACGAAAATATCGATATTATTACACTAAAATCACAAATCGAATCTGAAAACACCCTGGAAGATGTGGGTGGAATTAGTTATTTAACCGAGCTATCACAAGTAACGCCAACTGCTTCTGGGGTGGCGCATTATGCGAAAATCGTGAAGGATAAATCGACTTTACGGGAATTGATTCAAGCGGCTACCAAGATTGTCAAAGAAGGCTACAGTCAAGAAGGAAGCGTAGAAGAAATTGTTGAGGCGGCTGAAAAAGGAATTTTAAATGTCTCGGAAAAGCGTAATAGTACAGGATTTCAGGCGATTGCGGATGTTTTGAATAGCACGATGGAGAATATTGATAGGTTATCCCAACAAAATGAAGAAATCACCGGTCTGCCAACGGGATATCCAGAGCTTGATAAGATGACTGCCGGCTTGCAACCGGAAGAATTGATTATTTTAGCGGCTCGTCCGGCGGTGGGGAAAACAGCTTTTGCCCTAAATATTGCGCAAAATATTGGTACGCGTACCAATCACAGTGTGGCTATTTTCAGTTTGGAAATGGGGGCTGAATCTTTGGTGAACCGGATGTTGTGTGCGGAAGGAACCATTGAAGCTGGTCATTTGCGAACAGGGCAATTGACCGAAGAAGAGTGGCACCATTTAATTATGGCTATGGGGAGTTTGTCCCGCACGAGTATTTTTATTGATGATACGCCTGGGATTAAAGTTTCAGAAATTCGGGCAAGATGTCGACGTTTAGCACAGGAAAAAGGGAATCTCGGTTTGATTTTGATTGATTACTTGCAGTTGATTGAAGGTTCTGGTCGAGAAAGTCGTCAACAAGAAGTCTCTGAAATCTCTCGTCAATTGAAAAAATTAGCCAAAGAATTAAAAGTACCGGTTATCGCCCTTTCACAGCTCTCTCGTAGTGTCGAGCAGCGCCAAGATAAACGGCCGGTATTAAGTGATATCCGTGAGTCGGGTTCTATTGAGCAAGATGCCGATATTGTAGCCTTTTTATACCGTGAAGATTATTATCAACGTCAAGGCACCGAAGATGATAAAAATGAAGATGAACAAGCTGTTGACGATGTGATTGAAGTCATTATTGAGAAAAACCGTAGTGGCGCGCGCGGTACAGTAGAGCTACTCTTTAAAAAAGAATATAATAAATTCGCTTCTATCTCCAGACGCGATGATTACTAAAAAAGTTCAGCACAACCCTAGTGAAAAATGGGAAATGCTGGGCTTTTTTCTACGGTCCGCACACGTCATGATAAAAATATAAAATCCCGAATCTTCTGACATGATAATCCTGTGACTTTATACGATAGTCGGAAACTGGATGGCGATAGGTGACTTTATAAGCTTCCAAATGAATGTAAGGATTATCTTGCGTTGTAAATACACTCTTTGTCGGTTCAACCTTCATTGTCACTGCATTATAAATATCTAATCCTCCATAGAAGAAATGAGCCCAGCGTAACGCCATATTCGCAGAGAGATGCGTAAGAAAGAACCCCACAAAAAGCGTGATCAGTCCAATCTTCAAATAGTAATCCAGCTTGTTTTCACGATTCAGCATACCTTTCCTCCGTATCCTTTTTCTACAGTATAACAAAGCCCTCCCCCAACACAAGAAACCCCTTACAAAATTTATCGAAAACTTAAAAACTCAGTCCCAAAGCTCCCGTTAGCCCAAAAATCGCTATTTTTTCGTTTGTGAAGTGAACGTTTTGCTTGGATGGACCTATCCTCTTCCATGAGCAGTACATCCATATTTCTTTTCTATGTAATAACAAGATTTTTTATGTAAACTATCAAGAAAATCTATTCTATCTCTTTCAATCTTCAATTTGTGAAATAAAAGCGAAATCGGTTGCGCAGAACGAATATATAATATCATTAGCAAATAAAGTGTTTACAAATAGAAAAATCTAGTATATAATCATTTTGACGAAATCGGTTGCGTAAAGGCAATCAGAAAAAAGAGAGGTTCTAAAATGAAAAAATTATTTAGTTTTGAGTTTTGGCAAAAATTCGGTAAGGCCTTGATGGTGGTCGTTGCCGTAATGCCAGCTGCAGGTTTAATGATTAGTATCGGGAAAACCATTCCTTTAATTAATCCAAATGTAGCCGCTTTAGTCACAACAGGCGGTGTCATTGAAAACATCGGTTGGGCAATTATTGGAAACTTACATCTATTATTTGCCTTAGCCATTGGTGGTAGCTGGGCGAAAGAAAGAGCTGGCGGGGCATTTGCGGCTGGGATTTCTTTTGTCTTGATTAACCGGATTACTGGTTCGATTTTTGGCGTGACAAATGCGATGTTAGCAGATCCTAAAGCCTATACACATACGCTATTCGGTACAAAAATCATGGTTAAAGGTTTCTTTACCAGTGTATTAGAAGCACCTGCCTTAAACATGGGGGTATTCGTAGGGATTATCGCCGGATTTGTCGGAGCGATGGCCTATAATAAATACTATAATTATCGTAAATTACCAGATGCTTTATCTTTCTTTAATGGCAAACGCTTTGTTCCATTTGTCGTAATTTTATGGTCAACGATTTGTGCGATTGTTTTAAGTTTTGTTTGGCCAGTCATCCAAGCAGGAATTAACAATTTTGGTCTATGGATTGCTCAGTCACAAGATACAGCACCCGTTTTAGCGCCATTTTTATACGGTACTTTAGAACGTCTATTGCTACCATTTGGCTTGCATCACATGTTGACAATTCCAATCAACTACACAGCCTTAGGTGGCACTTACGAAATTTTATCTGGCGCACAAGCAGGCACAAAAGTATTCGGACAAGATCCACTTTGGTTAGCTTGGGCCACTGATTTGGTGAACTTAAAAGGTGCTGGCGATATGAGTCAATATCAATACGTATTAACCAATTGGACACCAGCTCGTTTCAAAGTGGGACAAATGATAGGTTCTAGTGGTATTTTGATGGGGATGACTTTAGCGATGTATCGTAATGTTGATGCAGATAAACGTCATCTATACAAATCAATGTTTGTATCTGCCGCTCTTGCAGTATTCTTAACAGGGGTTACAGAACCAATTGAATTTATGTTTATGTTTGCGGCAGTGCCATTATACGTGGTTTATGCCTTTATTCAAGGAGCAGCGTTTGCGTGTGCTGACTTGATTTCGCTACGTGTACACTCATTTGGGAATATTGAATTACTCACTCGTACACCATTAGCCATCAAAGCAGGTCTAGGCGGCGATTTAATTCATTTTATTTTAGTAGCCATTGGTTTTGGGGTATTCATGTACTTCTTAGCAAACTTTTTAATCAAGAAATTCAACTTTGCAACACCAGGACGTAACGGAAACTACGACTTAGATACTGGAGCAAGCGAGGCCTCAGAAACGAAAGGCGCGGTTCAAGGAAATGATCAAGCTTTTGCGATTATCAACTTGCTTGGTGGTAAGCCAAATATTGTCGATGTTGATGCTTGTATGACCCGTCTAAGAGTAACAGTCAAAGATAATGCCAAAGTTGGTAAAGAAGACCAATGGAAAGCAGTCGGTGCGATGGGCTTAATCTTAAAAGATAATGGGGTTCAAGCCGTTTATGGTCCAAAAGCCGACGTATTAAAATCTGATATTCAAGATATTTTAGACTCAGGCATGGACATTCCTGAAGTTAACGTTGCTGCCAAAGAAGAAACGAAAGCTAAAACCGCAGCTACAGGGGAAAGCGTGGACTTAGTCGCAGTGGCCAATGGAGAAGTCATCGCTATTGAAGCAGTTGCAGATCCAGTCTTTTCAGATAAAATGATGGGTGATGGTTTTGCGGTGGAACCAACTGATGGCACAATCGTTTCTCCAGTAAATGGTACGATTAAGAGCGTCTTTCCTACTAAGCACGCTATCGGAATTGAAACCAAGGAAGGTGTCGAAGTCTTAGTACACATGGGAATCGATACGGTGAGTCTTGAAGGCAAACCATTTAGTGTTAAAGTCAAAGAAGGCGATCAAGTACAAGCCGGACAAGTCTTAGCACAAGTGGCTCTAGAAGCGTTACAACAAGCGGACAAAAAAGCCACGATGATTGTCGTCTTTACCAATATGGATAAAATCCAAGCCTTTGAACTTACCCAAAAAGGCAGTCAACAAGCAGGAAATACGATTGGAAAATTAAGTATATAATCTCGTGCAAAGCAAGTGGTAAGTTTTTTAGACTAGCCATTTGCTTTGTTTTTTTAGTATAATTTTTAGCGGAACATATTTAGAATAGAGGATATACACATGAAAGCAATTACTTTAAATACGCATAGTTGGATGGAAGAAGAACCTCAGAAAAAATTAGCACAAATCGTGGACTTTTTGGCTACTCAAGAGGCGGATGTCATTGCCTTACAAGAGGTCAATCAATTAATCAGCGCCAAAGAAATCATTCCAGATGACTATTTTTGCCCACAAGAAAATCAGTACCCCATTCGTGAAGATAATTTTGCTTATCTCATCGTCCAAGCATTACGCAAACGGGGCTTGAATTATTATTGGAGTTATAGTCGTGCTCACGTTGGTTACGATATTTATGATGAAGGCATGGCGATTTTGTCCAAAGAAGCGCAAACACCTAAAGAAGTCGTCACCTCCAATGAAGCCTATGTCCAACATCTGACGCGTAAAATTTTAATCGCACAAACAGCATCCGCTATTTTGGTCTGTGGTCATTATTCATGGGCAGGCGAACTAGGCTTTGATTACGAATGGCAAAAGACAATCGCAGCCTTAGAAAATGCGCAATTACCAATCATTTTGATGGGTGACTTTAATAATCCAGCGGGAAGTTCTGAGCACGCGCAAATCTTAGCTTCTCCTTTGAATTTGCAAGATACTTTCTTACAAGCTAAAGAACGCTATGGTGAATTTACCGTGGTGAAAAAAATTGACGGTTGGCGTGAAAATAATGATTTATTGCGCATCGATTTTATTTTTGTCGCAAAAGAGTTTCACGTGGAACAATACCAAGTCATCTTTGACGGTCATCGTGGCAGCGTAGTCAGCGACCATTTTGGGGTTCTTGCGGTTTTTGAATAAGCACAGAATAGATGAATTCTCTGCAAATCAAGCGAGAGTTCATCTTTTTTGATTTTTCGTCTTTTTATTCAAATTTAGATGACTCAAAAATAAATGTTCGGTTTTTGGTCGTAAAACAAATCGATTTTAAAATATTATTCGAATTTTCGTTGCAACTCCTTTGAAATCTTGTTACAATGTACATGAAGTGCTTTTTTGGCACAGCTAGGTTTTGAAGGATTCAAAGCAAACTTGCTAGCATATTTAGGAGGAATTCATATGTCATCTGTAGTGGTTGTAGGTACACAGTGGGGAGATGAAGGAAAAGGGAAAATCACTGACTTTTTAAGTGAAAATGCGGAAGTGATTGCCCGTTATCAAGGAGGAGACAATGCCGGTCATACGATTAAGTTCAATGGTGTGACTTACAAATTGCACTTGATTCCCTCTGGTATTTTTTACAAAGATAAGATTAGCGTGATTGGTAACGGTGTGGTGGTCAATCCGAAGTCATTGGTTAAGGAGTTGGCTTATCTACATGAACGTAATGTCACAACGGATAATTTACGTATTTCTGACCGTGCGCACGTGATTTTACCTTATCACATTCAGTTAGATGCCCTACAAGAAGAAGCAAAAGGCGATAAAAAAATTGGAACAACGATTAAAGGCATCGGACCTGCTTACATGGATAAAGCGGCTCGTGTGGGGATTCGTATTGCGGATTTATTGGACCGCGAAATCTTTGAAGAACGTCTACGCTCGAATTTGGAAGAGAAGAATCGTTTATTTGAAAAAATGTATGGGGCTGATCCAATTGCCTTTGAAGATATTTTTGAAGAATATTATGAATATGGTCAACAAATCAAACAATATGTCTGCGATACTTCGGTGATTTTAAATGATGCGCTAGACCAAGGTAAACGTGTCTTGTTTGAAGGAGCGCAAGGGGTTATGTTAGATATTGACCAAGGAACGTATCCATTTGTTACTTCTTCTAATCCGGTTGCTGGTGGGGTAACTATTGGTAGCGGGGTTGGACCATCTAAAATTAATAAAGTCGTTGGGGTATGTAAAGCTTATACTTCTCGTGTGGGCGATGGACCTTTCCCAACAGAATTATTTGATGAAGTCGGTCACCAAATCCGTGAAGTCGGCCATGAATATGGTACTACTACCGGTCGTCCGCGTCGTGTTGGTTGGTTTGACTCTGTTGTGATGCGCCATTCTAAACGCGTATCAGGTATTACGAACCTTTGCTTGAATTCGATTGATGTTTTGAGTGGCTTAGAAACAGTGAAAATCTGTACCGCTTATGAACTAGATGGTGAATTGATTTATCATTATCCAGCAAGTTTGAAAGAATTACAACGCTGCAAACCAGTCTATGAGGAATTACCAGGTTGGTCTGAAGATATCACCAATTGTAAGAGCCTATCTGATTTACCAGAAAATGCGCGTAATTATGTCCGCCGCGTATCTGAATTAGTCGGTGTGCGCATCTCTACTTTCTCTGTCGGCCCAGACCGCACCCAAACCAACGTCTTAGAAAGCGTCTGGTCACAAATTTAAC
>DWVH01000022.1 GCA_019120335.1 Candidatus Enterococcus stercoripullorum | reverse complement strand
AGTGGATTTTCAATTTGCGTATTCGCAACTGTTAACTCTTTATCTTGACCAGCGTAAGTCAATTCAAATGGTACAGGATTAGCAAGTGTCACTACACCCGCAGGCGCTGAAACTTCCACTAATTCATAGCTACCAAGATATAAAGCGGGACTTTGTACTTCGCCTTGTGCATTAGTGGTTAAGACTAAATCTTGTCCGTCTGCTTGTACATATTGTCCTTGTTTTAAACGTACCGTACCATCATTGGTAACCACATCAGCTTTGGCACGGACTTTAAATTGTACGCCTGCAATTGCTTGTTGGTTAAAGGTAAATTTCGTGATTTCTCCATATGGTGTATTTTCTTTTCTAGTGCCTACCGCACTTTCAGCGGTCTTATGAATGGTTAATTTACCTTTTTGATTCATATTTGTCATCTTAATTTCGATAACTGTTTCATTTGAACCAGAATCCACGCTAAAAACAATCGGTTTAGTGTTGCGAACATAGCCTTCTGGTGCTTTTACTTCATGCAATTCATAACGGTCAATACCGTATAATAAAGGTTCGCTAGTCACTAAATAGCCTTTACTATTTGTAGTAAGAATTTCAGACTTTTCATCCGTGTTTGGCACGGTAAACTGTAAGAATTTCTTAGTTGTGCGGTCGTAAATTTTGAATTGTGCTTGCGAGCGAGCAATAGCCTTGCCTGTTTCACTATCTACTTTTACAACCTTGATTTTGTTCTCAATCACTTTATCTTCTAAAAGATACGTGTG
Source organism: Candidatus Enterococcus stercoripullorum (assembly GCA_019120335.1). GTDB lineage: Bacteria > Bacillota > Bacilli > Lactobacillales > Enterococcaceae > Enterococcus_E > Enterococcus_E stercoripullorum. Next base: position 125,416 of record DWVH01000022.1, on the reverse strand, counting down.
CGTTTGTCCTTGTGTTGTGATTTCCACATCAAAAGGATCAATCAAGCGATAGCCTAACTTCCCACGACTTTCTGTTACTTGATACTTGTCAAATGGTAAGTTATTAATTTCAAAGTAACCTTCCGCATTTGTTACAGCCGTATACACTTTACCAGTTGTATAAGAAGTTGCACTGATTTCAATCCCTTGTAAAGGATTTTTAATATTCTTATTGCCAGTAAAAAGGTCAATAAAACGGTCAATTAAAGATTTGTCCCCAAATTTATAACCTTTGATAGAACCTTTAATTACCTTATCTTTCACTGTCTTACTAGCAACGGCAACTTCTACATCTTGACCTTGATATTCAAGCGTTACAGGCACTTTATCCGTATTTAGCTGATAACCTTTAGGCGCTTGTAATTCTTGTAAGTAATAGTTACCTAAATCAAGGTTATCAATGGTTGCTTGTACTTTGCCGTCATGGTTATGTAAAGCAACTTCAGTCACCTTTGCGCCATTTTCATGATATAAACCATAGACTGCACCGTCTAACGTTGCTTTCCCTTGCGCTTTTCCTGTTTCAGCGTCTTGTTTGATAATGGTTAAGCGTGATTTTTGGTGCTTGTTGGTAAATTCAACGGTTTTTGTTTGATTGGCTTCAATCGTGATTTCTTTTACAAGATTATCACGAACAAAACCTTTTGGTGCTTGCGTTTCTTTGATAGATAATACAGTACCGTGTTGCCATTCACCTTCTACCTCACCATTAGCACCAGTAGTTAGCGTCTTTTTAGCCCCATCAGCCTTATTCATTACTTCAAAGACTGCACCAGGTACGGGTTGTCCGTTTTCGTCTTTCTTAACGATTTTAGTTTTACCATTCTTCTTAACGTTGATGTTTACTGCAAAACCAGTAGGGTCTTTTATTTTCGCAGAAATCACATCCTGCAAGTAAGGATTACGATAAACTAAAGTAGCCCCTTTAAAAGTTGGTGGGATATTATAAACAAAACCGATTGTTCCTTTTTCGCTACTATTTGCGTCCGCATGAATGGTAATCGAGTTACCATTACGAGTGACATTGTAACCACCAGTAGAAAACATTGTATAATTTCTCAAACGTGCAGTCGTATCAGTAATTGTAATACTTTCTCCGGCTTTTAACGTATATGTTTTCTCAGCAAATTCTGGTAAATGGAAGAAAGTACCTACTTCAGCTAACACACGCGCTTTAAACGCATTGTATTCGGCTAAACTATAACTACCACCTGAAATAGCCGTTGGTCCACTACCTTCGACGGTTTCTCCGATCAACATTTCTGTATAAAAAGCATTTTTAATACTTGGTTGTTTCTCGTATCCATAATAAGCAATTAAACTTGCACGTTTCATCACTTCACGATTATCTTCCACACGAGTAAATCCACCGTTGGCGTCCCAATCAAGCGGTACAGTTGGTTCAATACACCATAACACTCTTCCGTCGCTATCACGTTTCATATACCAGCCTAACTCAGAATGTCCTTTTCGTGTAAATGATACATAATTGACTCCTGAATTACGGTCTACCCAGATTGTATTAGCGACTGCACGACGTACACGGCGTACACCTTGTGCCTCTTTTAAAATTTGAACAGCTTTATCAATATCTACAGTATCACGATAACTTGTACCAGTAGTTGATTGTAAAATGCCATTTTTATAAGTAAAACCAATCGCATTTAACTGTTCTTCTACACTAGGTTTCACCACTTCTTTTGGTGCTTCTACAACTGCTTCAGTAACATTAGGTGCATTAGCATTGTCTGTCGTGCCAATTGCTTCTGAAACGTTACTTTGATTACTCTCTACACTTGGTTGTGTAGGTTGTTCTTCTGTACTTGTCGTTGTTGGCTCAATGACTTTATTTTCAACTACTTCATTGTTTGTAGTTGCTTCTACTGCCGGTTGAGTGTTTTCATCCGCTAAAACATTTAACGGCAAACTAGCACTTACCATCATTGTCACAGCCAAAATAGACAAGACTTTGCGCATTTTTTCAAACATACAACTTCTCCTTATCTTTTGTGTAAATAAATAAGACTACCCGCTAAGAGTAGTCTTTGTCAGAAATATTCCCTTTAAACATAGAATGTCCAATCATAAAGTTCACATGGGGAACGACACAATCGCATAGGTATCACCTCACAATTTAAAGTATGAAAAAAACAGCCCCGAAAGACTGTTTTTAAATCGACTTATTTCAATTACTTTTAATCTAAATCAACCGAGTACTTTCTAGAACCGTCGGAATAAAGGATTTCAACCACTGACCAGCTTCTAATACTACCACCACTAATAATACTCTGTTTTAGCTGGTTATCAGCCCAAATGCTTGCCTCATCTTCAGAACTCCACACTCTACCAGTATTTCCAATATAGCCACTTACAATGGTTGGTGTTGCAGGCTTACTAGGTTGTGTTGGCTGGGTTGGTGTATTCCCTCCACCATTATTGCTAGGTTGCGTTGGTTGACTTGGTTGTGTTTGCGTAGTACCACCACCATTATTGCTTGGTTGAGTTGGTTGGCTTTGCGTATTGCCAGCGTTGTTGCTTGGTTGGCTAGGTTGTGTTTGCGTATTTCCACTACCATTGTTACTTGGTTGTGTATTTGTTCCTGTATTTGTGTTTGGTTGACTTGTAGAAGTATTTTGTGTTGGTTTCACTACTTCTACTTTTCCGTCTCCTTTAGCTTGGTAGACTTGACCGTCATTCGCTTTCACTACAAATGTACCATCAGCCTGTTTTTCAACTTGTCCACCAACTTCTTTTGCTTTAGCTTCTGCTTCAGATTTTGCTTTTTCTTCCTTCACTTTAGCTTCAGCTTGTACTTTATCTTCAATGACTTTTAATTCATCATCAAAAGTTTTCTTGATAGTTTCGCTTTTAATAGCTTCCACTTCTTTTTTCGCTTGTTCCGCAGTTTCTTTTGTGACTTTATCTGTAGCTTTGCCATTTTTCACTAGATTATCCACTGCTTTCGTTGCCTTTTCTACTTGTGCAACTTGCTTTTCAGCAGAATCAATCCCATTGTTAATTGCTTTTTCAAAAGATTGTTTTTCCGTCACTTTTGGTGTGTAGTACGTTTTCTTTGTAGTTGCAACATCAGCCTTCTTAGTCGTTGGCTTGATTGCTTGATCCGTTTGTTTATCTCCATTTAAGTATGGTTTTTCAAATAGATTATTAACTGTTTTTTGTTCCTGATATTTATTATCAAGTGCTTTTTGTTCCTGTTGCAACTCTTTTGCTTGAGCGGCTTGTTGCTCCACTTGCATAGATAAACGCTTTTTATCTTTTTCCATTAAAGAATCAACTTGTTTTTTAGAGTCTAAGGCATTTTTCGTATAGGCTTCTACTTTTTCTTTGGTTTCTTTCATGGATTTGTCATCAATATTTGGTTTCAAGAATTCCTTTTTCTCGTTTAAGTAGCTATCTTTAATAGCTTTCTTTGCTTTTTCATGGGATTCTTTACTACCACTCAAAAATTTTTCTACTTTAGTTACTGACTGCTCGTATTGTTTTTTCTGCATTGCAGTGTATGTTACCCCACCAACAGCTAAAACTGCTACCGCTGCAGCAGTACCTACAATCATCATTTTTTTCTTTTCCATTTTGAATACCTCCATCAATTATTCATTTCTTATCACGACTCTAGAATAACACTTTCAAAAACATTTTTCAATACAAAAATCAGATAAAAATGTTGATTTAGCAAAGAAATTTGCAATTATAAAATATCGTTACATAACAACATTCCGTTTCATAATACCTAATGTACATCTGATTTGTACGGCTATTTTAACGTTCTTTTTGGGAAGGTTATTTCATTCGTCTGAAAGAAAAATATGAATTAGTTACATGCTAATACAAAATTAATGTTTGGTCACCTTTAGACTTTACATCAACGACCAACCATTTAACATTGCTAGTATATATCCAAAAATAATACCTAAAAAAAATCCAATGCCAATCAGTATCACAGGTATCCATGAATTAAGTAAAATTCGTAAGAGCCTATCATTTGCCTTTTTTTCCATCAAAATCCTCCTAAAATTTTCCAAAACAACTATTATTGCGACATTCTAAATAAAATCCCCACTATAGTCCCAAAGAAAAAGAATAAAATCATCTCTTTCAATAGCATTCGTATTAAAAATTTCTGTACTCTAAGCTTCTTCTTTTCAAAAGCTTCTAGTTCTCTACTTGAATTTTCACTATTCATTGAATACACCCTCTTATCAACATTTTTCTAAAGTCTACCTTAATTTCTATTAAATATTGTTTTTTGTATTGATAAACAACCATTTATAACTCTAATGTGACCAATAACGTTATCGATTTAAAAAATCGTTGATTATTAAAAATGAAATATGACATAATGTATTTAACCAAAATATATGGAGAGTGAAAAAATGTTTAATGATATTTCCTTATCTGATATCGCTAATCTATTGGGACTAGTTATAAATGGTGGATTTGCTATTTATCAATTCACTAAGCGTCCTAGAGAATTTAATACTATTGATAAAGAACTTATTAAAAAATTCCTTATACCTTCATTCAAAAAAATACATCCACTTCTTTTCAAAAAAATTACAGCTTCCAATCGAATGCAAATATGGCAAAGTTTAAAACAAATAAAACTTTTATTGAAAAATGAACAAATTTGGTTCTATCTTCCTGAATATATTAGTTATCGATTAGACGAAGTTTTAATTCTTTTAGAAAAACCTACTTTAACAAAGAACGATTTAAAAATTTTAAACAAAGATTATCAACGATTTTGTATGTGCTATTATGATTTTTCAAATGAAATAAGAAGTAAATATAAGATTACTGAATGGGATATATTTTCAAAAAGTAGAAGAAATTTATTTCCTAGTAAAAAATCAAAAATTCTTAACTTTTCAAAGTATATCGTTACTAGAATACCTATATTATTCTATCTCTTTATGATTATTTACTATTTATATTTGATGATAATAACTCATTAAAATAATAAATAGAATGATCACACTTATCAAATAATAGACTGGACTTCTAAAATAGAATCTCTTAGATAAAATACTTGTATAATTGATTATTGAAACCAATCCTGTAAATCCAATTAAGAATGTATACATCTTCGGATTTATTTCTACAGATAGTAAATTTAGTTTGCAACACATGCAATATAATACAAAAAACAGCACAAAATTTGTTACTATTTTTATTAGAAGTTTAGAAAATAAATAATTCTCAAAGCGATAAGAATGTATGAATAGCATTATGATGCTTTGAAAAAATAATGTTAAATTTATGTTCGCCATTACTTCGTGAATATTAAAATCAAACATGTTTATACCTTTTCCTTTATTTTTTATTATCATTTCTTTTTTCGAAGCTTGGGAATGCTGAACAGATTTTTATTTTGTCATACTGTTTTGTACTTCTGATTTAGATGGCTATTTGATACTTCTAAAAATAAATTCGCAATCATTCATACTAAAGTACTGCTTATTGGAATAAAATCAGGCATAGCTACTTCAATTTCTGAATCTTCCATTAGTACACAATAGCAAGAACGCCTGATAAGACGATATTCCTTATCAGGCGTAAGTTTTTCTACTGGTCTTCCTAATCCATCTACAATCGGAAAAATAAAAGTAGAATCTGATATTGTCGCTTCTTTTGCGGTTTGTTTAATATTCATTTGACTCATCTCCTCTCATTGATATTTTTTATTCATTAATTGTAATGACGTCCTTGTAGCAGCTTCTCTTCGATAAAAAATGTGCCGCCATATTTAAATGACCATTTTTCGCTTGATACGAGTAACTTTACCCGACCTCTTTCCAATTTTTCCGTTTTCGTATAATTGACTAGTTGCCAATAACGTTCAAAATCATCTATAGCTACGAAATGCCATTGCTTAAGGATTTGGCAGTAAAAAAATCCGTTTGATACTATCAACAGGATCCATAGAAAAAGAAAGAAAGTGAACAATTTCAAACATTGAGCTGCATTGAATTTGGAAGCAGCTGCAATGAATACGTAAATATATAACAATAATGACAAGCGAGTAAGTTGCCGTTCAAAATGCTTGATAACTGCTGAATAAATACCTAGGATAGGCATTAACAAAAAAGCGACCGCTAAACACATACTATTTATCTTTTGAATCAATATAGGTGGCATTTGATAGGTTAGTGTAGCATAAAGAAATGCGATAAATATGCAACCAGTTGAAATACCAACCAAGATTTTTAATTTACTCGTTACCAAATTTCCTAATCCTGAAAGAAGTAAATGTTGATAAAGTTTCTTTTTGCTGATTGCTGAATAATTGGCTAATCTTAGCTTTTTATGAATATACATGAAATCAACTCCCTTCATTGAAAATATTTTTTAAGTAATTTGGTATAATACATAGGTTAGCAACAAAACAAAAGAGACTGACTGAATATAATGAACAAACTGTTTGTAAGGTGTTTCGTTTCTATATTTATCCAATAATACAAAACCTAATAATAAAAATACTAAATACGTGACTAATACTTCAAACACGGAATCATACCTCTTTCTATTTTTACTTTTTTTGATATCATTATCCTGTCAATCGCTAAATATTACTTTTTTGATTCATAGCGGTCCTCTTGTGGCTATACTTGTAGTTTTTATGATTTTCACAGGAAAAACCGCTTTAAAAGACTTACTTATTTTTATTGAAAACATAATAAAAAATGTTAAAAATTGGTGCAGTAATAAACGCTAATAAGAGAGTGTAACTCACTTCCTTGTCTCCAGTATAGCTAGTAGGAAGCGTCAGATATAATAATGACGCTAGTATGAAGACGGTAATAGCATATCCACCTGCCAGCAATGGAAAACGATCAACACTTTTGTATACATGTCTACTAGCAAAGAAAAGTAAAATAAAAAGAATTAATATAATTATTTTTTGCATAGCGTCTCCTTTTTGTTGCTAACTATTTATGTACAATAACCGCTCATATTCCACCTGTTCTACCCTTTTTTTATCAACTAACTTTTGCCACATCGGTACTTGCAAGGGGATAATTTCTTTTCCAGCGTCTAACCTAAAAAAGCCATACTCTACTCTTGAAAAAATCAAATCGCCTAAATTCTCTCCCAAATCAGCCATGTACTTACTAACGGTAAGAGCTAGTTGGTCCTCTTTTGTCGGAAATGAAAGAGATACATTGCTTTCTAATAATACAGCTACCTTATATAGACGATTATGCTTGTCTATGACTTGATAATCTTTAAGTTTAACCAAATACACTTTATCTTTTTGACGATAGCTATAACAGAAACACTCCCCATTTTTCATAAGCGGTAAATCATAACCATTACTATACATATAAGTGTTACTTTGAAACACGCCATAAGCAATAGTATAGACAGGATTTACAATGTTTTGTTCTACCAATTTAGGTTGATTAAAATCTAAATTATTCGCTTCTTCTAACGCTTCTATCTCATCCGCACTAACATAAAAGCCAACACGCTCATCTAATTGATAATAAGCATACTGAATACCAATTTCTTTATCTGGATTTTGCTGTTGAATGAGTGCTCGTTGTTTACAAGTAGGACATTGACAATTATTCATCTGTTTACCTCCGTTTCATCAATTGATTAGCTCGATAAATGCCACAAGTACATGCAATGTTCAAAATAAATAGCAATACATTGTATCCTTCTACACGAGTGATTGATAACCATCGAAAAAAGAGAATCAAAAAGCCAATCATTAAAGAAATAGCTAGTATTAACCCAAATGAAACAGCCAAAAACAAGGTAATAGCTAGAAAATTTAGGCTGCTCTTTTCCGTCGATTGTATCCTCTTCATTTTAACTCCCCCCATGTTTTACACGTTTATTAAATCTAAAAATTGTTCTTCATCAATCAATTGAATAGGCACACCTTTTGCAATAAGTTCTTGTGCTCGTCTTTGTTTGAATGAAAAATAGTCTAAATCAAACATATTGATTTGAAATCCACCAATAACTAGGTAATCAGTTTTCTCATTGACCATACTTTGTGTAGTTCCCCCTTTATCTCGCACACGACATATTGCTTCTTCTCTGGAGTAACTAACCAATTTTCCTGTAAATACAAAGTTTTTTCCTTGAATATCACTCATGGTTATCCCCCATTCTATCTAAAAACAACTGCAGCTTTTGATAAAAGGGGTCATTTTCCGATAAACGAACATAGATTCCTTCTCCATCTAGTTCTTCTTCATAAATTAAAGTATTCATTTTCTTCTTACCTGCTTCAATACCGTATGAGAAATATAGTTCTGGGAAACAATTAATTTGAAATTGCATGAGTCTATTATCGTGAAAACAAACTTTCCAATAATTGATATTCAATGTTTTTTCTTTTAAACGACTAACTGTACTTATCACTTACCGTCCCTCCTTCTAATTCATCACTGCATATCCACTAATTTGTTTTAAAAAGAACTTTACCTGATAAATATTCCCTTGAAATGAATATTCAAAGCGAATTTCCTCATCTAAAAAGATTTCTAATTTTCCTACTTGTTCAAAACGGCTAGATTGTCCGTTCTTGAAATAGACAACAATGATACTATTCACTAGATTTAACACACCTTTTTTAGTTTTTTCTTAAAAGAACCATCAAAAATACAGAATATTCAAAATTCTTATTCCTACACTAAAGAATAGATACCATGCGAATAATGCTCTGTAGTATACCCTATCTCATCGTACTCCTCCTCTAAACACTCCTACCTTCTAGCATATATTTTCTAATTTTTTCTGCGTATCCTGCCCTTTCTTCTGGCTCATCAAAACATTCAAAATAACCATCAGCCATTCCTACTATATTTTCAGCATACTTTTCTCTATCAACATATTTGGTTACTGTATAATCTCCAAAATCCACCATTACATCATAGCCTTCAAAATATTCACAAACTATGTAGATACTCATTTCTTCAACTTTTGCTTTTCCGTTAATATCATAAGGCGGTGTATACGTTCTTCCAGCTTTAAAGTATTTTTCAGCGTAGTCTATTAAACTGAGATAGTCTTCAACTAGTTTCGGTATTGCTCCTTGCTTTATTTCAATTAAATGGAGGTAGGCTATATTTGTACTTTTTGATACTTCTTTTAAAGATAAATGACTATCAGACAACATCGAACGAATAGCTTCTACATAATAAATGCCCCTTAACTGAGTATTTTGCATATCGATCACCCTGTAATTGCTTCCTTTATATTTTTATTTTGTCTTTTTTCTAAATCTTTAATAGCTTGGTTATATAATTTTTTAGGTAGATAAACGTTTATTTTAGTAGCATACTCTGCCGTCCTAAACCAATTTGAAGGACGTTTTTCTTCCACACGTACCTTATGTCCCTTTGTTTGACGTATTTTTACAGTTGCTTGCCGATATACATTTGACTCTGAATTTGTATAAAGTAGGAATTTTGTCACATTTACATTATCAACATCCACTTTTCCTGTAGAATCAACTACTGACTTTTGATTTGGGACATAAATAAGATACAGTTCATTTTTTGTCGAATAAATTTCGCATTTTTCTTCATTATATTTATAATTATCCGTTTTATAGTCTGTTAGTGGCAAAGAAAACAATATAAATGGAATCACAATACCTATTGCCACTATTAGTTTGGAAAGTTCAAAGAAGAAACTTAGTATTTCCTTTAACCCCTTAACATTTATTTTTCTTGCCATATTTTCTCCTTATTGAGCTTCCTTGTACGATTTAACTTATGAAGCAGCATTTTCATAGCCTTGCCTTTTTGTAAATGGGTAACACCATTATGCAACGCTTGATTTAAAGTTTTTACATCTTGATTAACCATTACCCATCCTCCTCTCGTAAGCATTCAAACTTATCTTAGCTTTTTTAGTTTTTTATTATCGATTAACATTCCTTTTCTTAAACAGAATAATATCCATGAATATTGTCTATACTTCTTTCTAATACCAGCTTTGAAAGCTCTATACTGACCTTCTATGGTCCGTTCTCCGAGAAACTCTATTTTTCTTCTAAAAACAAAGTCATCAATCAAAGGATTTTCATTATTTATAAAATAGATTCTTCCATATTGCTTATCCTTGTATTCAATTAAAGCTTCTTCTGCAGCTTGTTCAGAAAAATACACTTCTAAATCAACAAATCTCCCATTATCATTTTCACAAATAACGTATACATCCATTTCTTTCATCCTCTTTCTAATTAATTAGTAAAATACTGCATTTAATACCATTTCTTTCCACCACGTAAGTAATGTTCAGGTATAACTGGTTCTAGCTCGAATAATTCAGGCAGTATTGATTTAGATAATTTTAGACCTACACCACGAAAATAAAAGTAATCATCATCTATGTATTGCACAGCATAATGAAATCCTGAAAATAATCGAATATGTGCAATTTCAAAATTGACTTTACATCTTAATAAATCGCCAGCTTTAATTTCATCCATCGGTTTCTCCTCCATTCTCTTCATCAAAGAAATGGTCAATTGCTTCGAATGTGATCTTGATTGTCGGAAATCCGTATGATAGATAAGCGACATTTAACGATACTTGAAAGCCAAAATCTTTATATTTTTGAACGACTTTTTCTAAAACAGCCATCCATACCTCTTCTTCTAATTGGCTCTCTTGTAAAATTTTCCCTAAACGTGTGACTTCCTTATCTTCTAACGATAGATAATTTGAAGCAGTTAAAGTAAAATCAAAATCGCCACCTATAATATGCTTTTTTAACTGACCGTCTATATATGTTTCAAGACTTTCTTCCAAGTCCTTTTTTGCGGTCACATTCAACCAGTTTTTTAATTGCTTTCTACTAATCATGGTTCTACCTCACAGGATTGTTTGATTTAAAACATATGCTTCTAATGATAGATAAGCATCAACTAAGCTATCGATAATATCATTATCCGAATCACCTAGTTGGTCTCTGTAAAATGTTTTTGTCTTTCTGTCAAATAAAACACCTTGTTCTGTAGCAATGGCACTTGCTACATCTAAAGTCTTCTTTACTGATTGGATATGAGGTCTCACATTTTGATATGCTTGACCTGCGTCTGAAAAGGTACTTCCAGTTTGATAAATAGAAATACGCTCTCCTTTAAAGTTTTCTTGTATTGTTCGATATTCATTAAACATTTCACTCTCTCCTACACTAATATCCCCTTCTTAAACGTACCTGACATTCTGAAAGGTACATCGGTCGGCTTGTAGCAACTGTTGCCGAAAACTCTATCTAGCCAAGGTACTCGCTCCGTATTTCTACCTCATGGCAAGTGCTAGAATGTATTTGCGTCAAACGATAGTTTTGAAACTACGACTACCCATTACAGTAATCCTCACATTATTACAGTGATTGCGCTCTTACTAACTCCCTTACTTAGACGCTCCTGATTAAGTTAGCATGCTATGCACGGTTAAAATAAACGTTATTTCAAATTTTTCATAAATTATCGTCATCATAATCAATCCAAGTTTGACTAGTGCGTTTATCGCCCCGAATGTACAGGCATGTTTAAAAAGGGGATAATGATTATATTCGATTAATATTTTGACATAATGGCTTGTATGTCTTTTTTTGGTAAAGTAAAAACAAATCTTGTTAAACTGTCTGGATCTTTATCAGAACCTAAAAACTCTCCGTAAACTTCCAATTTTGCTTTACCTTGTTTTAATTCTTTAAAGTAGACATTTTTAGAAAAAATACTCGTTTTATATTCCTCTTCAAAATTTTTGAATTGCATTCCTTGATTTGTCTGAATAGCATATTTCACAGATAGGGTAGTTTTATTGGTTTTCTCCTGTTTTGTTGTTGATCCAATAAAAAACTGTCCTATTAATGAGTTACCTTCACTTTTCATTAGCTCTGTTTGCGTTTCATCAGATTTTAAATTTACTAAAGTATAAGTGTTGGCTATTTTTTCCGTTCTTGTTATTGTGGCATTACGATAAACCCCAACACCTATAACAAACAAACACAATAAGAATACAACCAATCCAAACATTTTGAAAAATCGGATTACAGGTGGTTCAGCAAATAGCATAGTTATTCCCCTCTCACAACAAATTATTCTTTGGGTCTTTTTGATTCAAAAAAGATAGTATCTTTAACATTTGTCGCAAACATACGATTGCTTTGTTTATCTTTAATGCCTAATGTCCAAACAATATTTAGGTTAACCCCATTACTGGAACGTTTAATTTCCCGCTCGGTTACGTATTCATAATCAGAAGCTACATAACCATTCCACCCATAAACGAATTGTTCTGAATTATCTACAGACTCAATCTCAAATGGAATGCTAAACGGCATGTCTTTATCAATGGCAATACCTTGTGCATTATTGGTTTTAGCATAGTCTATGTTCATCGAATCTTGACGCAAACCGTTGTATTTGGCGTATTTTGAACTCAACGATACATCTGAATAAGCGTTAAGCACGTTGATTTCAAGATTGTTTAAATCATTTGTTAGCTTAACTCCTAATTCTACAGTTGTTGGTACCGTATAGAGCCAATTATTTAAACGATTTGGATTGATAGCTACCGTCGTTTGAATTGGAATCGTTTGCCCTTTGAAATTGACATTATGATTAAGCTGAATTTCTTTGGTTTCTACTTTTTCTTCAGCTTTATTTTCACTGGTGCTAGTTTGCGCTGTTTTTTCTGAGAAGTGTACACCTTGATTGACTTCGGTTGCTTCTTCTTCGCATGCTGCTAACAATAATGTAAATGGTATAATTGTTAGCCAAATAAGTTTGGATTTTTTCATATAGTGTTCATTCCTCTCATAAATATTAGTCTTGTAACTTAGATAGAATTTCTTCTAAATCTTCTTTCGGAAGAGCAAAGATAATTTTATCAATTGAGAACCCTACATAAGTTACAGTTAATTTTGCCTGAGCATTAGCAGATTCTTTAAAGAATACATCATCCGAAAATACATCACGCTTGTATTCCTTTTTAAAATCTTTTAACTGAATGCCGTCTTTTGATTGAATGGCATATTGTAAGGAAATCACTTTTTCTTTCTCTTTTTTGCTTTTTTCCGTTTTACCAAGAAAGAATTGCCCAATTAAAGAATTGTTTTCTTTATTTGTGATTTCCACTTTGTCATAAAGGCTACTTATTTTTTCTAGCTGATAGACTTTTTGAGTACGTTCAGGCTGATAAGAAAGTACATTATTTATTGCTTTATACATGTCGTATAATATCCATGGCAAAAACAAGAAAATCATCAGTCGAAAAAAAGCGTCAATCTTACTTGTATTATCCATATACTTCGCTCCCTTTTGCTAAAGTACGCTTGGTAAAATCAATCTCAAAGCCTTGTTGGTACCCTTCTTTAAATGCCGCTTCATGAATCAAATCAGGCAAACTACAGTGCGCCACTTTACAATTCGACATTTTCTCTTTAAAAGCGTCTTCTACTTCTGTGGGTACTAGGCACATTAATTCATATTTTTGACTTAATACTGCATATTGCTCTTTAAATTTTTGCCTGAGTCCTTCTAGAAAGCCATTCATATAGTCATTCTTCAACTCATTCGTTAAGGTGCGATCACGATTTAGATAATAATATCTAGCCGAGTAATAGTCCTGTACGAATTGTTGAGCATGAACTCGTAAAGCGTCACAAGCTAATACATACATTTCTTCTGCAAGCAATACATCATTTTGAAAACCATAAAATACGATTGTAGATTTTCTGCCACGACTTTTAAGAAAGGATTTAACTCTAAAGTTGGTTCCTATAATCGCTGCTAATTTTTTCTCCCACCAAAAAGATTTTTTAAAGTCTTTGGTTTCTTTTTCTAAAATGCTTTCTTTGTCTGTCGTTTCAATATTAATTTCTGCTTGTGAAATTTGATATTGAATCATTAGTTTTTGCGCAAGTAAGAAAGCTGCTTGACATTCTTCGTCATTTCTTTCATCTTCCGCAATTTTTAACAACCCTTGTATTTTGCGTATAATTTTTTCATTTCTGGACATATTATTTCACTCCCTCCAAGAAGAGAAGTTATGCGATTATGAGTAGTATGAACATCTGACACTATTTTATATTTACTAATAGAAAATATAGAAAAGGAGAAAAAGTCATTCTAATGTACGCCTTTGAAAGAAAATGTTTCCGCACTCCTTTCATGGATACAATATGTGAAAATGAATAAAAGTCTTACATAGTCATACATAACTTCTCTTTTTGGAAAAAGCGAACTTGAAACAAGTGCTTATTTTCCAAAATTTCGCCTATAATCAGGCATATCTGTATAGGATATAGAGATATTTTTCGGATAAAAACTGGATTTTAAGAATTTTAAAATACGAACGTGAAAGCCAGTCGTTCACTTCTTTTTCTAAAATATTTGGATTATCATTCTTGAACAGTTTTATTCGTATCTCATTTCCATTATGATCCCTATCTCTGATACACATCTTTTTATTCTTCCTCCTCTCCCAGATTCTTTTGCAATTCATCCATCGTTAGTGGATAGTCCTCACTTACTTTTTCAAATGCTGTGAATGCCTGATCTAATTGGATAAGTTGCTGATAGATTTCATCTGACACACCTTTTCGATAGATTCGTTTATCGTTGTACGTAATTACATAGGGCTCATTTTCTTTAAGTTCATCCATTTCATACTCTTGTGTCTCGTTAAATAAAACCTTTCTATTCGACATTGGAACGCAATAGAAACTTTCTAACGACTCATTCATCATTTTTTCTGTCTTATGAATGGCTGCATTTAATTCGCTTCTTGCACGCTCTAATCTTTCTCTTGCTCTTTTTGTTTCCTTTTCTTTAGAAATGCACATACCAGAAATAATCACACAAGCCGCTACTATAACCATGATATTTCCAAACATTTAGCTACTCCTTCCATTTGTTTTTGCCGAGAAGCGACTCTAATTGAATCTCTTTCTTTCCCTTAAGAAAAAGCTCTCTCTTAAGCTCTTTTTCATACGCTTTAAAAGCTTCCCCTAACTGAATGAGTTGTTGGTATACTTCTTCAGATACTTCCTTTTGATAAATCCTTTTATCATTGTAAATAATCTGATACGGTTCATCTTCCTCTAATGCAGAAAGTTCACACACATAGTGATTTTTCCAGTTAATTTTCCTATTTGGCATTGGCTCACACGAAAAGGAAACGAGCTTTTCATTCATCAATGCTTCTGTACGCTCAACATTTGTCAGTAAATCCTTCTTGATATTTTCTACTCTAAGCTCTTCTTTTTTTTTCGTACGAGAAATCCACATTGCGATAACCACCACAGAAATAGTAAATAGTATGTTTATAAGCCACATACTCATGAACAAACCTCGCTTTCAAAATAATGAAACATAGCTTGCTGAACTGTTTGATAAAACTTGTCGCTTTCCCGCAATTTATGCAATACACCTTCTCCAGTTTCTTTATTTGTTACCTGAAAAAATTCAGGCAATAAAACTTTTTGTCCTTTGACCACGTTGTAGCAAAAAGTTAGTCTGTCAAAACCTTGCAGTTGAAAATAGCCATCCCCCACATGTTCGATAACATTCACTAGTTTCATTTAAACCACCTCATTATCTATCACATCAAGCACGGTATTGTTTTTGATTTCGCCTTTTGCTAGTTTGCAAAGTACATCAATCATCTTCATTATCAATTGCCTTCTTTCACTCGATATTTAAATCTGATTCCTTGACGAATACACCATTAATCATTTTGCCTTTTCTGTCTTTAATAACTTTGTATGCGGCAATAAGACATCCTTCTAAAGTTGTGTCATAGCGTTCAGCAATAATCGTCAAAGTATCAATGACATTAGCAGTATTAGTGATTATGCTAGGCATGCCGACAATTCCATATCCCGTATAATGTAGCAATGTTATAATATCTAAATGTTTCAAGTATTTCACATTGGTACTGTTAAAATATTCTGCTGCGTTATGATTCAGCTGCTGACACAAGATAATCATTACCACACACATATCGCCTATTGCGTCAACTACGTCATCTCGATTATCTCTAGCAATCGCTGCATTTAATTCGCCAAACTCCTCCCAAAGTATCAACTGCTGCATATTTGGATCAGCGACATTCAATTTTCTTTCAATGCTCCATTTTTCAACTAATTCAATTAATTCATTCATTTTCAGTATCCTCTCTTTAAAAGAATAGGTATTTTATTAAGGCAGCACCTACTACTCCAATAAAACAAAAAGCAATAACTGTGCTTAAAAATAGCAAAATATTCATAACGTTTACTTCATATTTTTTCATCATCCTGAACTGCCTTACCTTTCTGTTGTGTTCTCTGGGCGTACAAATTTTAGCTTGTGATCTTTCTCTTTACGTCTAGCAATAATTCGCATTTCTTTATCAAACACCAAGTCTATCTTGTCGTATATCTCAGATATTTTTACGGTTTCACAGTAAATTTTTGACCGTTTCTGTTTTTCGATTAAATAAACAAAGCGAGTCGCTTTTCCATATGGATTTAACTCATATCTAGGGCGTATTTTTCCGTTGATAAAACAGCGAACTTCAAATCCATACGCAATTAAATCTTTGATTTTACATTCAGTTCCAATTTCCAAGCTTCCTCCTCCTAACCTTCGTTTACATAATCAAACAGACTGATTTCGGAAACTTTCTGTTGTTTACCGTGTAGCCACGCCATAAATTCTTGATTATCAAGTGACTTTTGCGCTTGCTTCACTTTAATTTCAAGCTCTGCAATTTCCAAAGGGTCAGCAATTCCTTTGCCGTACATGTAACTTTGGAGACCTTCCACGCTTTCCCAACGTAAGCAAGCTCGCCAAAAAGTGACGCATATTTTATACCAATATCCTAGTCGTTGGTTAATCACGTTTTTTTCCGTTGCACGTCGGATTTTTTCTTGTCCGACAAAACGATTGAAAGTCTGCAGCAAGGCTACCTGATAACTTTCGCCTTCGATTTTTTGGTAGCTACTTTGCAAAAATATTCTTGCTTCCTTTTCTACCTGCCTTTTTGCTTGATAAATACGGTCTATCAGCTCCCTTGCGTCCTTCAAATCATGCTTAAACGCAAAGATTGTTCCTAGCAACTCTGGAGAAAGAAAAGATTTTGAATAAGCATTAATAAACTGATCCTTGCTCGTATCGATAAATGTATCGGTATTTGTATCGGATTGTTTATTATTATTTATTATATTGGTAGCAAAATTTGCGACCCTTTGGGACTCAATGGATTGAGTGTCATTTTGAGAGTTTTCCAATTTTGAAAATCCCATCCTATCAAGATTTTCAATTTTTTCTTGCCTAGCAAATTTTGCGACCCTTTGGGGCACAAGGGATTGACGTACGTTTTCTTCTTCATCGTTTTCTAACAATATTGATTTATCAACGTTTTCGTTGTTTTCAGCATTCTTCTCACAAGTTTGGGTAGCAAAATTTGCGACCCCACTTTCAGAAAGGTGGAGATTCGGTTTTTCGTACACACCGTCAACGTCAAGTTCTCCAAGATATAATCTAGGTTTTTGCTTTCCACCTAGTTGGACTTGTTCCAGCAAGCCCCTATCCATTAACTCTTTCTTTGCACTTGTGACTTTTCTCTCACTATAATTCGATAATTGAGAAAGTTCTTTGTTAGAAAATGTAAAGTAAACATCTCCGTGCTCGTCATATTGCTTTTTGAGTATTGCGACTGAAGCTCGGTCCTTCAGCAGCATGTAGATAATTTTTGCCCCATCTGATAAATCTTTGTATTTATCGTCCGTAATAAATGCTTTTGGAAATTGGAAAAAGAATTCGTTGTATAACCTACCTACGTTGAGTCGTCTCATAAAACCAACTCCTCTAACAGGTTACTTTCAACTCCTTCATCCAACTCAAAGTCTCCTAGATACAACCTAGTTTCTTTTAGGCTAGGAATATACACCTGTCGCAAGAGACGTTTAGTGATTAACTCTCTTTTGGCGTTCAATACTTTTTTTATTCCGTATCCTGTTAATCTAGAAAGCTCCGAATCTGAAAAGAATAGATAAACATAGCCTTCGTTATCAATTCTCTTCTCATCTAAAGAATCTTTCATCCTGTCAATTAGCAACATGTAGATAATTTTTGCTGCGTCAGACATCTCCTTGTATCTATCGCTATTAACAAAAGCTTTAGGGAAACGATAGAACTCCTGAATATCATGGACATTAATTCTTCTCATAACAGCTATTCCTCCTTGTAAAATAACTAAAGAAGCCTTTACCAATCTCTAGACTGATAAAGACTTCTATTCTTCTGTTATTTTAATTTTTACGGCTTTTTACTTTGATTAGAATTTTCTAATACAAAACTTTCGTTATCGGAAAAAATTATACACTTACATGAAGAAGCATAAAAAAATCAGAGTGTCACAACCAACACTCTGATTTCTTAAGACGATTAATTTACTGGGACAACTGCGCCATTGTACTTATCATCAATAAATTTCTTCACATCATCGCTTTGTAAAACTTTAACTAAGGCTTTCACTGCTTTATTCTTTTCGTCACCCTTACGTACAGAGATTACATTTGCATAAGTTTGCGCAGATTCAGATTGAGCAGATTCTACAAACAGAGCATCTTTTTTCACATCTAATTTAGCAGCAACAGCATAGTTACCATTAACTACAGCAATATCCGTATCTTGTAATGAACGGGCAGTTTGGGCAGCTTCAACTTCTTTAATATTTAAATTCAATGGGTTTTCAGCAATGTCTTGAATCGTTGCATTAATACCTGCGCCATCTTTTAATTTAATCAAATCAGCTGCTTCTAATAATAATAAGGCACGTGCTTCATTAGATGGATCATTCGGAATTGCAACAGTTGCACCTTTTTGTAAATCTTTAATAGCTTTTGTTTTACCTGGATAAATGCCAAGTGGTTCGAAATGTACCTTACCAACACTTACAATATGCGTTTTCTTTTCTTTATTGAAGTTATCCATGTATGGCACTGTTTGGAAATAGTTCGCATCGATTTGTTTATCTTCTAAAGAGGTATTTGGCATAATATAATCATTAAAGACTTTTACTTGTAAATCATAGCCTTGTTTTTTCATAGCATCCTTGGCATACTCTAAAATTTCAGCATGTGGGGTTGGACTTGCTCCAACGATTAAAGTTTTGTTATCCTCAGACTTGCTTCCTTCTTTTTCATTTCCTTTGCCAGCACCGCAAGCAGCTAAAGCAACTACTGCGAAACCAACTGTTAAAATTTGTGTAATCTTTTTAAAACTTTTCTTCATCTTTCATTTCTCCTATCTTTTATCTATTTTTGTTGCTAATTTCATTCCCAACACTTGAATGAGCTGGACAATAATGACAATTACTGCAACGGTAATAATCATTACGTTATCATCATAGCGATAGTAACCATAGTTAATGGCTATCGTCCCTAGACCACCACCACCAACAAAACCGGCCATCGCTGAATAACCTAAAACTGTAACAGAAGTAATGACTGCTCCTACTGCTAAAGAGGGTTTTGCTTCAGGAAGTAAGACCTTAGTGATTAATTGCCACCAGTTAGACCCCATGGACAAAGCCGCTTCAATCACACCAGCATCCACTTCTTTTAAGGAAGACTCCACCATACGCGCGACAAACGGAATTGCAGAGACTACTAATGGCACAATTGTCGCTGTAGAACCTAGTGTTGTCCCTACAATAAAACGAGTAAATGGTAATAATAAAACCAATAAAATCAAAAATGGAATTGAGCGAAAGACATTAACTAAAAATCCTAATATTAAATTGACGATACGGTTAGGATAGAGCGACCCTTTATCAGTTACAAATAGTATAACGCCTAATGGTAGACCAAATACATATGTGACAATCATTGAAACAAAAACCATATAAATCGTTTCGATAATTCCAGTAGTTAACGTATTAATCATTGTTGCGTCCAAGATAAGCACTTCCTTCCTCAAAATCTAAGCCTTCTCGAACCAAGATTTCTTTAATTTTTTCAACTAAAGCCTCTTTTTCGGGTAATTGTACAATCATCTGACCGAAAGCTTTTCCTTTAATTTCTTCCGTATCAGCTTTTAATATATTAATTGGGGCTTGCGATTCTAAAATTAATTTAGAAAGTAACGGTAAAGATGCTGCTTGCCCATCAAAACTGATGCGAATGATTGGTCCATTACTTGGAATAAATTCCGTATTTTGCTCTGTAAGTAACATTTTTCTAGTGATTGGCGATTGCGGATTTAAGAAGATTTGTTCCGTTGTCCCTGTTTCAACCACTTGTCCTTGATTCATTACGGCTACTTTATCACAGATTCTTTGTACAACTTCCATTTCATGAGTAATAATAATGACGGTCACACCAAGTTTTTCACGAACTTCTTGCAATAGGTTTAAAATTTGTAAAGTCGTTCCAGGATCTAGCGCACTTGTTGCTTCATCACATAACAATACCTTTGGATCAGTTGCTAAAGCGCGGGCAATGGCCACCCGTTGTTTTTGACCACCGGATAATTGTGAAGGATAGGAATTGGCTTTATCGCCTAAACCAACCAATTCCAATAACTCTTGTGCCTTTTTGGTAGCTGCTTCTTTTTTTACACCTGCAATTTCTAAAGGATAGCAGATGTTTTTTAACACACTACGTTGACTAAATAAGTTAAAGCCTTGGAAAATCATCGAAATCGATTGGCGTTTTTGTAATAATTCTTTTTGACTAAGTTTTACTAAATCCACGCCGTCAAAAAGCACTTCACCTGAGGTAGGAACTTCTAATAAATTCATACAACGCACTAAAGTAGATTTCCCAGCACCAGAAGCCCCAACAATACCAAAAATTTCGCCTTTTTCAACTTTTAAGGAAACATCTTTGACTGCTGACACTTCTCTTGACTGTACTTGAAACGTTTTGCTAACATTTTTTAATTCAATCATTTTCTTTCCCTTTCTGATACATCTTTGAATGATAACTTTCGAATAACTATTGTAAACAAAAAAGCCGCCCCTTGCCACTTTCAAGCAAAGGGACGACTGAAAAATCGTGTTACCACCCTAATTCGCACTATCCTCACAGACAATGCCTCCATAAGTTCCATTTGAAACCCGATGATATAACGGTCATTCCCGTCCAAACTGCGTGAACAATTCAGAAACTCCGAGCTCATCTTCACTTAATTGATTAGTATCCTTTCTCACCAGCCGGATTCTCTTTAACTAATTTCACATAAGCTACTCTTCTCATCAATGTCAAAACTATTAACATGAGGTAAGTATACAAGTAGTCTTTCAAAGTGTCAACTACTAATATTTATTTTTATGAATATTTTTTAACTGACTCTCATCACAATTTAAAATAAAAGAAATTAACTTGCATCCTTTTTTCTATCAGTATTTTTTTGTATAATAAAGGTTCAAGGAGGAATTTTTTGATGTTAAATGCAGATATGATTGTTGAAAAAATGAAAAATCAAAAAATCAATTATGATCGTGTGTTACGAAAAATGATTATTGAATGGGAGAAAAATGAAGAACGTCCACGAATTTTGCTACATTCTTGTTGTGCCCCTTGTTCGACTTATACGTTAGAATTTTTATGCCAATATGCTGATGTGACAATCTTCTTCTCTAATTCAAACATTCATCCTGAAAGTGAATACTTACGTCGGATGATTGTGCAAAAGAAATTTATTGAAGATTTCAATGCAAATACTGGCAATAATGTACAACTGATTGTCGATGAATATAAACCCAATGATTTTATTCAAATGATGGTGAAACAAAACTTACATAATGAAAAAGAAGGCGGTAAACGTTGTGATGCGTGCTTTAATCTACGCCTTGACTTAGTTGCTCAAAAAGCCCAAGAATTAGGTTATGATTATTTTGGAAGTGCCTTAACCATCTCTCCTAAGAAAAATAGCCAATTGATTAACCAGATTGGCATGGATATTCAAAAAATTTACAATACAAATTATCTACCAAGTGATTTCAAGAAAAACCAAGGCTATCAACGCTCAATTGAAATGTGTAAAGAATATGATGTCTTTCGCCAATGTTATTGTGGCTGTGTCTTTGCTGCCAAACAACAAGGGATAGATTTTAAAGCAATCAAAAAAGAAGCCCAAGAATATGTAGATAATTATGAAAAAGAAAATGGTAAGTTGGTGTTTACTTTCAATGCTGATTAGTATACTTAACCTCGCCTTCACTTTTTTAATTAGTATTTATCTATGTATCTTTTTAAGTACTGGACTACTGGTTTTAACCCTAATGTTGCGTGCTAAAAAACTGGTTCAAAAGATGCCAACTCCCCAAAAGGATGTTCAAAGAAAAATGTTTATGACGCAAATGCTATATTTCTTTATCCTTTTAATGATTGTTGCTTGTATCAACACGCTATTTATCTGGCAAGGAAATTTCTACTTTGGTATTGGACTCATCGCATTTGGTATCTTTCATATTCTCTTTAAATTCGTGACCAAAAAAGAGCAATTGAAAAAAATTCTTTAAAAAAACTAGGCAGTTAAATTTTGAACTGCCTAGCTTTTTTTATTTTTTAAAATTGTAAGTATGGTCAAAGGAATGGTTAAAATCATATAGCCTAAAATGGCAAAAACAGCTATTCTCCCACCTGTAGCAAGATGTAATGCATTACTTACACCTTCACAAATCAGAATTGCAACTAAATAAATAATAAATAATTGAAAAAAACGTTTAAAACTCATATCTAGATCCTTTCTATAATTGCTTTTGAATGAGTAGAATCGAACAAAAGACCATTAAAAATCCTACCCACTCAATCCAACCAAATGCCATTTGGAAGATGATAATTGAAAATACTAAAGATAAGAGTGGCTCTACTGCAGTTAATATTCCTGCAAGCGACGGTGAAATATAGCGTAAACTTTGAGAATAACAAAAAAAGGATAAAGCCGTCCCCACTAAAGCGACAATTAAAAACTGACTCACTGAAAATAGCGTAAAAGTTCCTGTTGGATGCCAAAATGGATGAATAAAATTAGCAAAAGCCCCACCGATTAACATCCCCCAACCAACGACGCTTAAACTACCATAATCACTAATCAATTGTCTTGGCAAGATGCTATAAATGGCAATGGCAAGTGCTGCAATCAACCCCATTATAATGGCCATCTTTGGAACAATTAATTGATGTAAATTTCCATGAGTCGCTAGTAATAATATACCAATAAATGTCAACAATAACAAAAATATTGTTTGAAAACTTGGCCAACGTCTTTGTCTAAATGATTCATAAAAGATAATAAATACTGGACCTGTAAATTGGATAATCGTCGCAAAAGAAGCATTGCTAAAAGCGATGGTCTGGAAAAAGCCAGCTTGGACCGCATACATCCCAAAAATTCCAAATAAAATTAATGCCAAGGCATCTTTAGGATTTTTAAAAATTGCCAATAGCTTTCCTTTATGACTTCCTTGACTGATTAAAATTAAGACGAATCCTGAGACAAGCATGCGTGCAGAGACTAACCAATTTGCAGTAAAGGAAAATTGTTGTAATAAAATTTGTCCAGAAATTCCTGAAATTGCCCAAAACGCCGCTGCACTAGCTGCATAAATCATTCCCTTAGTTTTCACTTTTTATCCTCCGCAAAAATTTCATAATACTTATACTATACCTGAAAATTCTAAAAATAAAAGGGTTTATCTTACATATCCCCCAAAATTGCCCCTTCCAGCTGTTTTTAGCGTAAAAAAAGTGTTGGTATCCTTGAAATACCAACACTTTGATTGATTATTCTTCCTCTTCAGCCATAAAGGTATTGAATACTTCTTCAATCATATCCCATTCGGCTTCCGTTTCGATTTGTTGTAATTCGCCTTCCGTGCCATCTTCATTTTCTAAGTAGGCATAGGCTTGTAATTCAACATCTTCATCCTCTGGCACACCAGCAGGATATAACAAGACGTAATTACGGCCAAATTCTTCTTGACCATCGATAGTTAAAAGAATTTCGTATAAAGTTTCATTTCCTTGGTCATCCACCAAAGTAATGTGTTCATGTCCTTCATGATCGTGATCATGGTCATGATGATGATGTGTCATGTTGCATTCCTCTTTTCTATTTATGTTCATAATGATTTACTTGTAATATCTAAATAATTTTGTAAAATCATTACGGCTGCTAATTTATCAATCACTTTCTTGCGTTTTGCTCGCGAAGTATTAGCTTCCTGTATTAGCATACGCTCTGCCTGCACAGTTGTCAAACGTTCATCTTGATAATCAACTGGTAACTGAAATTTTTCAGCAATCATTTTCCCATAAGCTTGTGAAGCCAAGGCGCGTGGTCCAATTGTATTATTCATATTTTTAGGTAAACCCACAACAAACTTTTCAACTTCATATTCTTTAACTAATTCAGCCAAACGTTCTAAGCCAAACTCTTCTTTTTCCTCATCGATTCGAATAATCTCTACACCTTGAGCCGTCCAGCCCATTAAATCACTGACTGCTACGCCAACTGTTTTCGAACCGACATCTAACCCCATAATTCTCATTGGACATTAATCCCGTGGTTCGTTAAGTAATAGCGAATTAACACTTCTAACACTTCATCACGTTCATGACGACGAATAAGATTACGCGCATCACGATAACGAGGAATATAAGCTGGGTCGCCGGATAATAAGTAACCCACGATTTGATTGATTGGGTTATATCCTTTTTCTTCAAGTGCGCGATAAACAATTTCTAAAGTTTCACTCACTTCTTTTTTACGGTTATCATCAAAACTAAAACGGACTGTTTCATCTGTAAAGCCCATAGTAAACACCTCTTTTTCTAAAATAGAATCATACTACTTCTAAGTTCTATTATAACTGATATTTTTATTTTTAGATATGATTTTAGCTTTTTTCTTAAAATTTTTAAAAAGTACGATAAACATACTCATTTTTCGGTGCTTGAATTTTTTTCACCTGGGATACTTTTACAACTGGTAATTCTCGTTTAAAGGGTGCATAGTATTCCGAAACTAATTCACCTTCCACTAATAACCAATCATTATTCTTATAGGATGTTGGTTGATCAAAATCAATTCTTAAACCAAAGACCCCAGAATCAGCAATACAGTGAATGACACCAAATCTAAATAAGAACATATCTTGCTGCTTCTCAGTTGTTGAATGATACACAAAACCTTTAAATTGAATTTTTTTACCAATAAACTCACTTGGATAATTATAGATAATTTCCATCAACTCCAAATAATTCGTATCACTAATGACAATTTTTTGATCTTTAGTGTATTTATCTAAGAGTCGATTCATTTGTTTTTGGTAATCCGAGGTATTGAAATAAATGCTAGTATCTGGACGTAAATACTGCGTTTGAAAATATGGATCACCCGTAGATTCTTTACTTAGCGGAAACTGAAAGCCTTTTGCCTCAACAATTGTCGTGTCCAAACTAACTTTAGGAAAAGCTAAACCAACCACAATCGGCATCATTAATAAGGCATATCCAATCACCTTTTGATAGCCCTTTTGCATGCCATGATGATGATCGTCTTCGTGGTGAGCTGTATGATTATCATTTTTCACCCATTTAAAAAGTTGCACAATCGCTAATAAAAAAGCAAGTCCCATAGATAAAAAGGCTAAATAGCGATAATGGACGTTAATATATTGATTAAGTTTGCCACTGATTTGTAAAAACATCATCAACCAAACATAACCTATCAAAATTAAAAATCTTATCATCCTTACACCACCCATGCATAGATAACGACTACAAGCGCAACTAAGCCAACCATTGAAATAATAAAGCGCGTATTAAAGTAGCGTTTCATCATTAACAAATTCTTAATATCCACCATTGGTCCAAAAACTAAAAATGCAATGACCGGTGCTTGTCCAAACAAACTTAATAAACTTGAACCAATAAACGCATCTGCTTCGGAACATAATGACAAAATAATAGCTAAAAGTATCATCACAAAAATAGCAAGCAATTTCGTAGATCCTAAAGTTAATATCCATTTAGTCGGCAAGTAAGTTTGCATACTTGCTGATAAAAGTGCACCAATCATTAAGTAGCGTCCTGTATCAAAGAATTCATCCAAACTATGATCTAACACATGACTAATAGCGTGGATTCGACTTGTTTTTTCATGATGGTCCTGTTGATATGGCACTTCTTGTATCGCGCGTAGACCTTCTTCATTTAAAATAGGTTGCTTATAAAAATAGGCCAACCAACTACCCACAACTACTGCTACAAGTAAACTCCCCACTACTCTAAGCAAGGCAAATTTCCATGAATTTCCAAAAGCAATAAATGTTGAAAATAAGACAATCGGATTAATAATGGGTGCGGTCAACATAAAGGCAAATGCCGTATAAGTCGGTACTTTTTTACGTACAAATTGATTCACAATCGGTACAATCCCACACTCACAAGATGGAAAAAAGATGCCCATGGTAGAACCAACTAATATCGATAAAAATTTATTGTTTGGTAAAAATTTTTTCACGCGCTCGGGAGTTAGGTATACGTGAAGCGCACCAGAAATAATGCAGCCCAATAAGACAAATGGTAATGCTTCTATCACGATAGATAAAAAAATCATATTCATCTGCAAAAATGAATTGGGTAAATGATTAAACATAAATCTCCTCCTAACGACTTATCTTTCAACTAATTAGAGTATAACGAAACGAAAGAAAGTACAACCATTCAAGCTTAATCTTAAGAAAAAAGCATACTCAATAAATATGATAATTATCTATACCCTCTTGTTCGATAGTAATAATTAATTGATGTGGTAGACAGATACTTGTTTGACCAACTGTATTAATCCAACCCGTTCTTACAGCAATTTGGTCAGGGCTATTATCTTCTTTCACACGTATTCGTCCATGATAAATTTCAATAATATTATATTGCTTTTTATTAGGATAATATGTTTTTAAAATATGTTGTTTTTTTGTTAAATCAAATCTTTCTACTTCTTTTCCTTTAATTTTTACAATAGCATATTTTGTGGTTACTACATTATTTTCATTTGATTGTTGAAAATGAAAAAAAACTAATGGTAAAAATGAAACAAAAAGAAATAATACAATCAAAATAAGATCGCCAAACTTCATTCTCATTAAGTGGTACATCTAACTACAAACTACTTGAAAATAGGTTTACCAATAATAAATTTAAGTAGTCTCTCCTTTCATAGAATTTAAAAATAGGCTTATTTATGAACAATGGTATCATAAATAAACCTAATTAAACTTTTACTATATAGAATTTTTTAATTTATTTTTTTTATGCAATTTTATTATCTTTAATGCTCGTTTTCTTGTTTTGATATTTGGACTTTTCAATCGTCTGTAAGCACTAGACAAATCATTCTTTTCCAATATTTCTTCCCTCTTTCCGTATATCTGATATCTTCACTTATTTGGATTATTTATTTTACTTCTTTAAAAACTACTTTTTTACGTAATTTGGGTGAATATTTCTTTAATTCTAGCCTTTCAGGCGTATTACGTGTATTTTTGGTCGTTAAATAAATTCTTTCTTTTGTTTTTGCACATTCTAAAATAATATTTTTTCGCATAGTTCTTTCCCTCCCAGTAGATATTTTTTCTAAATTATCGTCTAATTCTCAACTTGAAAACCTATGAATCATAAAATTTATCACACTACAATTCCCTATTCATTGATTTCCTGTTATTACCAACTTGCTTTTCTCACCCCAGGAAGTAACCCTTGATGAGCCAATTCCCTAAATTTAATGCGAGACATTCCAAATTTACGCATATACCCACGAGGACGACCATCAAGCTGGTCTCTTAACTTTAAACGATTTGGATTAGCATCTTTAGGTAATTTTGCTAAGGCTGCGTAATTTTTTTCCTGTTTGAGACGCCTTCTCAAATCAGCATATTGTTCAATTAACACTGCTTGTTTTTTTGCTTTTTCGATCTTTGCTTTTTTTGCCATAATACACCTCTACCCTTTTTTAAATCGTAATGTTTTCGATTTGTAAATTATATTAACATCTATTTAAATCATTGTCAATAAAAAAAGTGAAGAGCACTATTTTACTAGCCTCTCCACTCATTTATTGATAACCAAGGATAAATTTAATTATGTACAAAAATATCCATTGGTGGATTATCAGAATTTAAAAAGTAAATCAAAGTCTGTAACTCATTCGTTAAGTCTACGTTTTGGATAATCACATCTTTTGGTGCATTCAAACGAACTGGCGTAAAGTTCAGAATACCCTTCACCCCTGATTCAACCAATTCATTAACGACATCTTGTGATTTATCAGCAGGTACAGTTAAGATAGCAATGTCAATCGCTTGAATCTTAATTTGTTCTTTCATATCGCGCATTGGGTAAACAGGAATCCCATCAATAATCCGTCCTACTAGATTTTCATCCACATCAAAAGCTGCACTGATACGAATGGAATTACTATGATGGAACTTGTACTTCAACAAAGCACTTCCAAGATTACCGACCCCAATCAAGGCAACATTAGTCATCTTGTCTTCATTTAAAGTCACCGCAAAGAACAGCATGACTTCTTCAACATCGTAACCATAGCCACGTTTCCCTAATTCCCCAAAATAAGAGAAATCACGACGAATCGTTGCGCTGTCAACTTGTACCGCTTCACTTAATTCAGTAGAAGATACTTTCTTTTTGCCTGCTTGATGGAGCATTTTTAAGTATCTATAGTAAATCGGTAAACGTTTGGCAGTAGCTTTTGGAATTTGTTTTTCTTTCACGTTTTTTCCCTCCAATTTGTGAACTATTCACTATTTCCATGGTTATCTTAACAGACTTCACACAAAAAAAGCAATTTATCTGCTCACAAATTAGCAACTATTTTGTAAATTCATCCATCATTTTAAAAGCGATTACAGACATCCACAAAATCCATGAGAAAGAAGCAAAATTTTTCTAAACTATCTTTTGCTTTTTTAGATTGAATTTCTATGATAGACTGAGAATGCAGTAAATTTTAAAGGATGAAAATAATTATGATTATCTTACAAGTCAATCAAGTGGCCCGCCTTTTTGGTGCTGAGGTCCTCTTTGAAAATATCCAAATGGAAATTGACAGCCAATCACGTATTGCCTTAGTTGGCCGTAATGGTGCTGGCAAATCAACCTTAATCAAAATTATCGCAGGAATTGAACAACCTGATCAAGGGCAAATTGTCCGCAATAAAAATATTCAACTCGGCTATCTCGCACAAAATACTGGATTAGAAAGTGAAAATACTGTTTGGGAGGAAATGCTTTTAGCTTTTTCACAAGTCCGGCAAATGGAAAGTCGGATGCGCCAGTTAGAAATTCAAATGGGTGAAAGCGACTTTACTTCTGCTGAATATGAACGTCTATTGAAAGAATATGATGAATTACAACATCAATTTAAAGAAAAAAATGGTTACGGCTATGAAAATGAAATTCGTACCGTCCTTCATGGATTCCAATTTGGTCCAGAATATTATGAACAAGCGATTGATGCTTTATCAGGTGGTCAAAAAACGCGGCTAGCCTTAGCGAAACTACTTTTACAAAAACCTGACCTACTGATTTTAGACGAACCCACCAACCATTTAGATATCGAAACACTTTCTTGGTTAGAAGGCTATCTCCAAGGCTATCAAGGCGCGTTACTCATTGTCTCTCATGACCGCTATTTTCTTGATAAAGTCGCTACCGAAGTTTATGAATTAAGTCGTCGGAAAATGCGCTATTATAAAGGGAATTATAGTCAATACCTTGATTTAAAAGCCCAGCAACTCGCAAGCGAATGGAAAGCTTATGAAAAACAACAAGAAGAAATTCAAAAATTAGAAGATTTCGTGGCGCGTAATCTCGTGCGGGCGTCTACTACTAAACGTGCTCAAAGTCGACGCAAACAGTTAGAAAAAATAGAACGACTAGATAAACCTCAAGGGGATGAAAAGTCAGCACACTTCCTCTTTAACATCCAAAAAGAATCTGGAAATGTCGTCTTGCAGCTGACAGATGGTGCTATTGGGTATGAAAATGTCATTTTGAGCGAACCGATTGAACTCGATATTCGTAAGCAAGAAGCGATTGCCTTAGTAGGTCCTAACGGGATTGGCAAGTCCACCCTTTTAAAATCGATTATTGGTCAAATTCCGCTGATTAAAGGTGATATCCACTTGGGAAGCAATGTTTCGATTGGTTATTACGATCAAGGACAAGCCGATTTACATTCTAATAAGACGATTTTACATGAACTTTGGGATGAACACGCGACTACCCCTGAAGGAGAAATTCGCACTATTTTGGGTAGTTTTCTTTTCTCAGGTGAAGACGTCGAAAAGCCGATTTCATTATTAAGCGGTGGCGAAAAAGCCCGAGTAGCACTGGCAAAATTGTCGATGGATCAGGATAATTTCTTAATACTTGACGAACCAACCAACCATTTGGATATTGATAATAAAGAAGTATTGGAAAATGCTTTGATTGATTATACAGGAACGATTTTATTTGTTTCTCATGACCGCTATTTTATTAATCGGATTGCTACTAAAGTCATTGAACTTTCAGAACATGGCAGCAAACTTTATTTAGGCGACTATGATTATTATTTGGAGAAAAAACGCGAAGAAGAAGAACTTAAAGCACTCCAAGCACAAGCAGAAGAAAAAGTACCGGAAATCTCTTCTGGCAAACAATCATTTATGCAAAGTAAAGAGCAACAAAAAGCACTGCGGAGTCTTACCCGTCAAATCGAACAATTAGAAAAAGAAATGGAACAAATCGAAGCGCAAATTGCTCAATTAGAAACAGCGATGACCTTACCGGAAAATCTTGCGGACCACCAAGCGTTAATAGACTTAAATCATGAGTTAGAACAAGCGAGAAGCCAACAAGATAGCATTTTAGAACAATGGGAAACGGCCACTTTAGCATTAGAAGAAATGGAAGATGAATAGATGAAAGAAACGCTTTATACCCATACATTTGAAGTATCCGACATGCAACTTTCACTAGGTGTATCTGACAAAGGTCTAGTCTTTGCAGCGCCTAGTAGTGATTGTGAAAATGAACGCGCAACTTATCAGTGGTTAGAAGATACACAAGTCACTACGCCATTTGTCCAATATTACCAACAATACTTTAACGGTCAGTTACCAACTGTCTCCTTTGCTCTTGACCTGAGAGGCACACCGTTTCAAAAGCAAGTCTGGGAAACCCTATTGACGATTGATTATGGTCAGGTCGTTACTTACAAAGACGTCGCTCAAAAAATGAAACGACCAAGTGCAGTTAGAGCTGTTGCCAATGCAATTGGAAAAAATCCAATTTTAATTATCGTCCCTTGTCATCGTGTAATTGGCTCAAATGGACAATTGACTGGATTTGGTTGGGGAATCCCGCTAAAGAAAAGACTCTTAACACTTGAAAAAAATATCCTCTCAACTCGTGCAAAAGGTTGAATATTCAATCTTTTGCACTTTACTTTTGGCTGAAAAAGGTAGACAATAAATCTATCGTTACGAGAGGATGAAGCAAATGCAATTACTACACTATGATTTAACAAGCAAAAATCAGCGCCATGCAAGTGTGGATGTTTACTTAAGAGAAATCGTCCAAGAAAACCCACAGCCTTTACCAATTGTGGTCATCTGTCCTGGTGGGGGCTATCGTTTTGTTTCTAATCGTGAATCAGAGCCACTTGCCTTAGCCTTTATGAACCAAGGCTATCACGTATTAGTTTTAAACTATACGACACGTGATACGTTTGCTAAAGGCGCATTTTTAGAGGATTGCCTAGAACAAGTCGCCCTCACTTTTGAGTTGATTCATCAAAAGGCTAAAAAATGGCAAGCCAATGTAGACGAAATCTTCTTATTAGGTTGTTCTGCTGGTGGCCATTTAGCTGCCTCTTATAGTAGTCAGTGGCATCAATTCCATCAAGAAGCTTCTTATCAACCAAAAGGCACGATTCTTTGCTACCCAGTCACTAGTTTTGATTTGGGATGGCCAAAAACAGTGGAGCATTTAGGTATCACTAAAGAAGATTGTCTGCGATATGATACGATTGCCCAGATTAATTCAAAGACGGCACCAACTTATATTTGGCACACTTTTGCCGATGGATCCGTACCTGTAGTCAATACACTAAAATATTGTGAAGCACTCTACCAACAACACATTCCTTTTGAAGCCCATATTTTTGAAAATGGCAAACACGGCTTAGCACTGGCAAATGAATCAAGCGCGAAATCATTTGATGCAGAATATTTACTCCCCGAAGTTGCACAATGGTTTGAAGAATGTAGTTCCTGGATGAAACGACAACGACAAAAATAAACAAAAAATACATGAGAAAATTGTTACAACGACAACTTCTCATGTATTTTTATTAATTACGATACATCTTCAATTCTAGGAATAAGTCATTATAGATTCCTAGATATTTTGAACCTAAGTTATCATACACTTCCAAATGCTTCATCAAATCAGCAGATGGATAAAATTGTTCATCTTCGGTAATTTCTTTAGGTAAGATTTTTAGCGCTTCTTTATTTGGTGTGGCATAACCGATATATTCGGCATTTTGTGCGGCATTTTTTGGTTCTAGCATGAAGTTAATGAAATCGTAAGCACCTTTAATATTTTTGGCTGTTTTCGGGATAACCATATTATCAAACCAGAGATTCGAGCCTTCTTTAGGAATGACATAATGAAGATGCTCATTTTGTTCTAACATTTCCGCTGCTTCTCCTGAGAAAGTTACAGCAACCGCACTCTCTTCATTAGCCATATACATTTTGATTTCATCAGCAACAATTGCCTTAACATTTGGGGTAATCTTGCGCAATTTATTGACTGCCGCTGTCAATTGCGCATCATTTTTACTATTTAAGGAATAGCCTAGACTATTTAACCCTAATCCGATAACTTCCCGCGCACCATCAATAAGCATGACATTATTTTTCAGTTCTGGTCGCCACAAGTCATCCCATGATTGCATATTTTTACCATCTACAAATTTATCGTTATAGACGATTCCCAATGTTCCCCAGAAATAGGGCACAGAATACTGATTTCCCTTATCAAAACTTAAATTTAAAAAGCTTGAGTCGATATTTTCCAAACCTTTAATTTTACTATGATCAAGTGGAAGTAATAGCTTTTCTTCTTTCATTTTTTGAATCATATATTCACTAGGAATGGTAATATCATAAGCCGTACCACCTTGTTGAATCTTGGTAAACATTGCTTCATTGGAGTCAAAAGTTTCATAATTGACTTTATAACCATATTCTTTCTCAAACTTTTTAATCAAATCAGGATCAATATAATCTCCCCAGTTATAAACATTCAAAACTTTAGCTCCCGACATCCCACTTGATTTTTGTAAATGATGGACGCTTAAAGCTAACACACCAATAATGACTAGAATACCAATAAATAGAGATTGCAATTTTTTCATCGGATATTTGCCACCCCCGTTTGGATTGATCGACCTTTTTTACGACGTGGGCGATTATCTTTACTAATGAAGTAATAACCAACAACTAAAATCATCGAAAAGATAAAGACTAAGGTACTTAAAGCATTAATTTCTAAGCTAATCCCTTGACGTGCCCGTGAATAGATTTCTACGGACAATGTTGAAAATCCATTACCAGTCACAAAGAAAGTAACTGCAAAGTCATCTAAGGAATACGTAAAAGCCATAAAATAACCAGCAATAATCCCTGGTGATAGAAATGGCAGAATAATACGCATTAAGACTTGACGATAATTCGCACCCAAATCAAGGGCTGCCCGAATCATACTATCATTCATTTCTTGTAGCTTTGGTAAAACCATTAGCACCACGATTGGAATACTGAAAGCTACGTGTGAAAGTAAGACACTGATAAAGCCAAGACTAAAGTTACTGAACAAATTGCCAATCATCGTAAAGAAAATTAAGAAACTAGCACCAATAATAACGTCAGGAGAAACTAACAAGATATTATTTAAACTCAATAATGTCGTGCGGCTTTGACGTCTCTTCGTATAATAAATCGCCATTGCACCAAAAGTTCCAATCATTGTCGCAATCAAGGCAGATAAAAAGGCTAGTAAAAATGTGTTTAACACAATGATAATCAAACGCGTATCTGACCACAATGTTTGATAGTGTTCCCAGGTAAAGCCCGTGAACTTATTCATGGTACCGCCTTTATTAAAAGAATAAAAAATCAAGTAAAAAATGGGCGCATACAAAATGATAAACACTAAAGTTAAATAAATTTTCGAAAAGAGGTTTTTCTTCATTTTTTAGCCCCTCCTTTACGTTTTTCTGCGGTTAACATCATGACAATGAACATCGCTACAATCAAGACGACGCCAATGGTTGAACCCATTCCCCAGTTTTGCGTCACTAAGAAATGCTCTTCAATGGCTGTACCTAGCGTAATCACTCGGTTTCCACCAATCAAACGTGTCAACATAAAAAGTGAGAGTGATGGAATAAAGACCGCTTGAATGCCACTTTTCACCCCATTTAAGGATAGAGGGAAAATCACGCGTCTAAAAGTTTCGAAGTTATTCGCGCCTAAATCTCGACTCGCATTTAACAGCGAAGGATTGATTTCTTCTAACGCATTAAAAATTGGCAAAATCATAAATGGCAATTCAATATAGGTTGCGACCGTCATAAAACTAAAATCGGTAAACATGATTTGTACCGGAGCAATACCAAAGAATGAAAGGAATTGATTAATACTACCATGAATCCCAAAAATACCAATAAATGCATAGGCTTTAAGCAATAAATTAATCCATGTTGGTAAAATAATCAAAAGTAGCAACAAATCTTTGTGCCGTAATTTCGTTAAAAAATACGCTGTTGGATAACTAATCAACAGAGTGGTTAAGGTAATTAAAAAGGCATACCAAATCGAATTCAGCGTCATCATTAAATACTTGCCTGATGTAAAGTAAGTCGCATAATTCGCTAATGTGAAATGTCCACTAATATCAAAAAAGGACTGATAAATAATTAACAATACTGGGGCAATGACAAATAAAAGCAACCAAGCAACATAAGGAATCGCATAAATTTGTTTTAATTTGCTCAACTTCTCTTCCCCCTACTCTTCATAGCTTTCTAAACGAGCGTCAAAGTCTTCTTCTGATTCGTTAAAACGCATGACATGGATATCTTCTGGCTCAAAGTATAATCCAATCTGGCTGCCTACTTTTGCCTTACGAGTAGAGTGAACCATCCATTCATTACCATCTTCATCATAACAAATGATTTCATAGTGAACACCTCGAAATAGCTGCGTATCCACTTTGACAACTAATTTCCCTTTATCAGCTGTCGTCAAGGTCAAATCTTCCGGACGAATCACAATTTCAACAGGTTCATTTGGACGCATCCCACCGTCAACACATTCAAATTCTTTACCGACAAATTCAACCTTGTAATCTTCAATCATCGTGCCATTAACAATATTACTTTCCCCGACAAAATCAGCCACAAAATGATTAATTGGTTCATCGTAAATATCTACTGGCGTACCACTTTGAACAATTTCCCCTTTATTCATGACAAAAATTTCATCACTCATCGCCAAAGCTTCTTCTTGGTCGTGGGTAACAAAGATAAAGGTAATGCCTAGTCGTTGTTGCAATTCGCGTAACTCATATTGCATATCTGTGCGCAACTTCAAATCAAGTGCCGAGAGTGGTTCGTCTAGCAATAAGACTTTTGGTTCATTGACAATTGCTCGTGCAATCGCTACTCGTTGTCTTTGTCCACCAGACATTTCGCTAATTTCACGTTGTTCATAACCAGCTAATTGTACTAAGCGTAAAGCCTCAGTCACTTTTTTGGCGATTTCATCTTTCGGTAATTTTTTAATTTTAAGTCCGAAAGCAACATTTTCAAATACATTCATATGTGGAAAAAGCGCATAATCTTGAAAGACGGTATTCACTTGACGTTGGTTCGCTGGAATATCATTGATACGTTTACCTTCAAAGTAGACATCGCCTTCAGATGCTTCGGTAAATCCTGCAATAATGCGTAAGATAGTCGTTTTTCCACATCCAGAAGGACCAAGTAAGGTATAAAATTTACCCGCCTCAATTTCAAAGCTTATGTCTTTTAAAATCGTTTCATCATCATAGCGTTTCACAATGTTTTTAAACGTAATAATGCTATTAGACAATCTCAAATCCCCCTTCATTTTCCTTGGCAAATTGATTTTATCTTGCCAAGACATTCTTTTTCATATCGCTGCTTGAATCAAAAAGCATACTCATTCAGTTTAGGGCTTTCAGTCAAAAAATACAAGCAAAAAACGTAGATTCTAGGTAATTTTTTTCAGATATCCAAAAATCATTTTCTACAATATATTGACCAAAGATAGTTGCACGTTTTCTAAGCTGTGTTATGATAAAAAAGAAAACGCATTACTTTGAGGTGAATGTCATGAATTCAAACTATTCATTTTTACAAGTCAAGCAAGTCAATGAACAAGTCGTACCTTCTATTGAACAAGCATCTTTACGTGATTTAAACGAAGGCGAAGTAGCGGTAAAGGTTGCCTATTCAGATATCAATTATAAAGATGCTTTAGCGCTCAA
Organism: Candidatus Enterococcus stercoripullorum; assembly: GCA_019120335.1. Lineage (GTDB taxonomy): Bacteria > Bacillota > Bacilli > Lactobacillales > Enterococcaceae > Enterococcus_E > Enterococcus_E stercoripullorum. The sequence goes on along the minus strand of DWVH01000022.1, from coordinate 88,723 downwards.
AACCAATGGCGGAGTAATTCGTCAATATCCGATGACACCAGGTATTGATTTAGCGGGTATCGTCCTTGCTTCCAAAGATTCCCAATGGCAAACTGGACAAAAAGTACTTCAAACCGGCTATAGTCTTGGGGTTAGCGCACCAGGCGGCTTTAGTCAAATCCAAATTGTCAAAGGGGAGGAACTGGTTGCTTTGCCTGATAATTTAGATTTAAAACAAGCCATGCAATTTGGTACAGCTGGCTTTACCGCTGCACTGGCTGTTTTAGCTATCAAGGAACAAGTGACTGATTTAAACGCACCGATTGTGATTACTGGTGCAAGTGGCGGTGTGGGGAGTATCGCTGTGGGTTTACTTGCCCGTCTAGGGTTTAGTAATCTTATCACTCTTTCTAGAAAAGAGGCTCCTTGGTTAATCAATTTAGGCGCTACAACCATCGAAAATCCCAATCATTGGTTACCGGAAAAAATCAAACCTCTAGCCAAACAAAAAATAGCCGGGGTAATTGATACAGTGGGCGGCGACTTATTGAGTGCTTTAATTCCTCAAGTGCAATATGCCGGGGCTTTAGCTTTATGTGGAAATGCCGGCGGAATCAAGGTTCAAACAACTGTCTTGCCTTTTATTTTAAGGGGGATTAAAATAATAGGGATTGATTCGGTCAATGTAAAGATGTCTAAACGCCTACAAGTTTGGACGTTCTTAGCGAGTCATCGGCAAATTTTAGACAAGTTACCAATCAATGAAATAACTCTTGAACAAATTCCTGAAGTAGCTAAGCAATTATTAGCGGGACAACATCAAGGAAGAACGATTATTCGTATAGGGGAATCATAAATGAAAGTTTTAATTACAGCCGGTGGGACGAGTGAACCCATCGATCAAGTCCGTTCCATAACCAATCATGCCAGTGGCGCCTTAGGAATCGAAATTGCCAAAGTTTTTTTACAAAATGATGTAAAAATTGACTATGTCGTAACTAAAAGCGCAAAAAAACCGGCAGCAGATGAACACTTGAAGATGCATTTAGTCAATAGCACACAAGAAGTCTATGATTGTCTAGAGCAACTCTTGACAACAAAAAAATATAGTGCAGTGATTCATACCATGGCCATCAGTGATTTCACAACGCAGACCAGCCTTTCAATTGAAGACTTAACCACTGCTTTAAACCAAGCTTACCAGGCTAAAGATCAGTTACAAGAGGAGGATTTATTAGAACTTTTTGCATCCATGGCAAATCCTACAGCAAGTAAAATCTCTTCTAAAACGAAAGGCTTGGTTTTAAGTTTACAACCCACACCTAAAATTATTCAGTCGATAAAACTTTGGCAACCTACTACCTTACTTTTTGGCTTTAAACTTTTAGCCAATGTCACACAGGAAAATTTACTACAAGTCGCCCGAATTAGTATTGAGAAAAATCAGGCGGACTTTGTCATTGCCAATGATTTAAGCGAGATTGATACACAACAACATCACGCTTATCTATTAGATACAACCGGTAAAGTCATCGCTCAAGGATATCAAAAGTCCGAAATCGCCCAAATGATTTTTAAGCAATGGCAACAAATTTATCAACAGAAAGAAGAATAAGTATTGAAAAATAAAAGAATCATATTAGGCGTTTCAGGTAGTATCTCTGCCTATAAAGCTGCCGATATTACCAACGAGCTAACCAAATTAAATATTGAAGTCGATGTCATTATGACGCACAGTACAACTCAATTTATTACCCCACTGACCCTCCAATCCCTTGCTAAACGTAAAGTGCATACGGATGTTTTAGAAGAAGCTAATCCAAGTGTGATTAATCATATTGAATTAGCCAAACAAGCAGATTTATTTTTAGTCGCGCCAGCAAGTGCCAATATTATCGGGAAGTTTGCTAATGGTTTAGCCGATGATTTACTCTCAACGGTTCAATTAGCTATCCCCGAAAAAACACCTAAACTGATTGCTCCTGCGATGAATACGCAAATGTATCAACATCCAGCAGTCCAAAAAAATCTTGCCTATTTAAAAGAAATTGGCTATCATGAAATCACCCCTCGCGAAAGTTTACTTGCTTGTGGTGACTATGGTAAAGGCGCTTTAGCTACAGTTGAAACGATTGTAGATGCTGTGATTGAAACGCTCAAATAAAAAGGAAGAAAGGAAAAATAAAGTTGAAAAAAAGCAAAACTTTTCAATTTGTTTTAACAGCATTATTTTTAGGAATTATGATTTTACTTGCATCGGTACCCTTTTTAGGATTTATTCCAATCGGCCCGTTAAATGCAACGACTATGCATATTCCGGTTATTATTGGTTCAATCGTCTTAGGTCCGAAAATTGGGGCCTTACTTGGAGGAAGCTTTGGGGTAATCAGCTTGATTCGTGCAACAACTATGCCTACTGCCCTTTCCTTTGTCTTCTCACCTTTTATTCCAGTTATTGGGACCACTCATGGAAGTTGGAAAGCCTTACTGGTTGTCTTTATTCCACGTATTTTGATTGGCATTGTTCCTTACTATGTGTATCAACTCTGTCAAAAAGGATTAAAGCAACAAGCCAATACGGTTGCCTTGTTTATTGCAGGTATATCCGGTGGTTTAGTCAATACGATTTTGGTGATGAATTTCATCTATTTTCTTTTCCAAAAAGAATATGCCCAACTCATCGGCAAAGGTGGTAAAGCGGTCTATGCTGCCATTAATGCGGTGATTCTAACCCAGGGCATTCCTGAAGCAATTGTCGCCGGTCTTTTTACAGCTGCGGTTGCGACCATTTTATTAAAATTAATGAAGCGCCAATCTTAAATTCAAACAATCTAGTCCTTGTGCTAGGTTGTTTTTTTATTGCTTGACAAGTGTTGAGTTATCAGCTATCTTTGAAATGTTTCAAAATATAGGGGGTGGTCAGATGGTACGAAATGTATCTTCTACAAAAATTTTTTTTTTCAATTAATTCCCTTTTAGGATGTGCGTCTTAAAAGGGCCTAACACATTCACAAGGAGAGAATCAAATGAATCAGAAAATTTATCCACATCAATATCATGCACTACACCAACAAATAAATGACTTAATAAATGCTTACCAATCCGTAAATGACTTACAAACGATTCAAGTCTATCAAGCACTCATCTTTGAAAAAATCGATGAATTATTTTTTGATCGACCAACTGAAATTGAACAACTTAAAAGTGAATTGCTAGATAAGCGTTTAACTAAAGCAAGGGCACAACGTATTTTAGAACCCATTAAAGAATTAGTTATCCCTTTTGAAAAACCTAGTGCTAAACAAGTCCAAAAAGCTTTTCGTAAAGTGAAAAAATTAAAAGCACCTGATTTTGACGCGTTGGATTTACGTGATTATTCCTATATTGGTTTTGATGATGCAGGTAGTCAGAAAAAATATTTACTCTACTATGATCGTCAAAACAAGCTACAAGGAATTGTCGGACAGATGTCACCAAATACAATCAAAAATGTTTGTAGTATTTGCAACCATATCGGAAATGTCGCCTTGTTTTTATCCACCACTAAAGCCACGGCTGAAGGAACCTATACTAAAAAAGGCAACTATATTTGTACCGATAGTCATCAATGCAATTGCCAATTACATGAATTAGAAAATATGTACCAATTCATGGAAAAAACCAAAGCCTAAAATTAAAAATCAGCTTTTCTATACCGCAATGAGTATAGGAAAGCTGATTTTTTTATTGCACTTCTTCACCGATAATTCGGACTTCCGTTTCAAGAGTGACATCAAATTTTTCTTTGATGACCTTTTGAATATAGTGGATTAAATTCACATAATCAGTAGCCGTGGCATGGTTGATATTCACAATAAAGCCCGCATGTTTTTCTGAGACTTGCGCGCCACCGATTGTCATCCCTTTAAGGCCCGCCTGTTCGATTAATGGACCGGTATAATGACCCACCGGACGTTTAAAGACACTGCCGCAAGATGGATATTCTAATGGTTGCTTGCTTGCTCTAAGATGGGTTAATTCATCCATTTTTGCTTTTATTTCATCATAGTTACCCACCTGTAAGTCAAATGTTGCACTCAATACAATACAGTGTTGCTTTTGAATGGCACTATGACGATAACTAAAGGCCATCTCTTTGGCGCTTAAGGTTTTTATTTGGCCATCTGGATATAAGACTTCACATGAAACAAAAACATCTTTAATCTCGCCACCATAAGCCCCCGCATTCATAAATACAGCGCCACCAATGCTTCCTGGAATGCCACAAGCAAATTCAAAACCACTCAGATGATGCTCCAAAGCAACATACGTGGTATCGATTAACTTCGCCCCAGCTTGGGAAGTGATTTGATTGCCCTTGACTTCGATGTTATTTAATTTTTCTAACATAATCACTAATCCACGAATACCGCCATCACGCACAATTAAATTACTTGCATTTCCTAAAACCATCCACGGAAGATTATTCTGACGGCATTCATGAATTAAAGCTTGTACTTCAGCCACACTCTTTGGAAAGGCCAAAAAATCAGCTGGACCGCCAGTCTTCGTAAATGTATATTTATTTAAGGGTTCATTTTTTAAAATCGTAATCTCTTTTAAAGATGCAAACACCCTCAACATCCTCTCTAATCTTTTTTGTGTAGCTATTCACCAAATTATTCTATCATTAATTGACTGAAAATACCATCGCTTCTTAAAATCCTCAATCATTATTAAGCATTTGGGCACAGAGTTCATGACTAAGCAAACTCTTCTCTTGTACATACTGAAAATTGCCTTGTTCTAATAAATCAATAAATTGGTTCACCGCTTGTTCAAAGCCACGTTTTTCAAGTGTCGTTTGCCAATCATTAAAGCCTGTAACTGTTTCTCCAAACTGGTTGTATTGAGTCATTTCCGTCAAATTTTTCAAATGATAGGTGCCATTTTTCGTGGTGATTTGGTAATTTTCCTGATTAGTCCCAGCAAACATATCCATCGGTGAATCATCTAAAGTATCATAAATCTGGGGTAAATGATACTTTGCCATTAATTGCGCCTGTACTTCTTGATTTCTTGTAGCATAGACAAAAGTTGCCCGTTGATTGCTTTTTACATAGACAGGTAAATAAGCTTTTTGCGCAATCGAACCTAAGCCTAATACACCGATTTTTAGCATTTTTCTCACCTAACCCTTTTTCTTCCATTCTACGATATATTGCGTTAAAATAAAAGAACATAACAAAAGAAATGAGGAAGCGCTATGAAATTCATCTCATGGAATGTCAATGGACTAAGAGCCATCGTTAAGAAAAACTTTTTAGAAGACTTCAAACAACTCGATGCGGATTTTTTCTGCCTACAAGAAACCAAATTACAAGAAGGGCAAATTGAGTTAGATTTGCCAGGGTATTATCAATATTGGAATTATGCCGAAAAGAAAGGTTATTCAGGCACTGCGATTTTTACCAAGCATGAGCCTTTATCGGTGCAATTAGGAATCGGTGTGGAAGAACACGATCATGAAGGCCGCGTCATCACTCTTGAATATCCGGATTATTATTTGGTCACTTGCTATACACCAAATTCTCAAAATGAATTGAAACGTTTGGACTATCGCATGACTTGGGAAGAGGCGTTTTTAGCGTATTTAAATGGACTTAAGGAGCAAAAAGGGGTTATCTTGTGCGGGGATTTAAATGTCGCCCACGAAAATATTGACTTAAAAAATTGGAAAACCAACCAACGCAATGCTGGTTTTACCATTGAAGAACGTGAAAAATTCAGTCAACTATTGAATAATGGCTATATCGATACTTTCCGTCATTTTTATCCTGATCAAGAAGGCATTTACTCTTGGTGGAGTTATCGTTTTAATGCCCGCAAAAATAATGCTGGATGGCGAATTGATTATTTTGTGGTTTCCGATGATCTAAAGGACCGCTTAGTAGATGCCAAAATTCATACCGAAATATTCGGCAGTGACCATTGTCCAGTTGAACTAGATTTAAAATAAGCATACACACAGATCAAGTACTTATCACTTGGTCTGTTTTTTATACAAAAAATCGTCTAGCTTAAAAAATTCTAAACTAGACGATAAAACCTTAAATTTCTTTGACTGCCATGCGATTCATCAAATAAGTAATCATTAAATAAATCGCATTAATCATAATGACAAAACCAATGACCCAGCCTGTTTGTTGCATACTTAACCCATAGCCACCACCAATCATCATATAATCTTTCGTAAATTTCAAGCCAAAAATCATATGGAATAGCGCCCCAACTAGCGGCAAAATAAAGAAGATAGCCACTTGATTGAATAACGATTTTTGAATCATCTGCTCACTAGCACCTAATTGGCGTAAGATACGATAATTTTGTTGATGCTTTTCAAAGTCTACTAAACTCTTCAAAGCTAAAATACCAATTGCAGCAATCAGGAAGAAAATACCTAGATACATACCAACAACAGTTACCATTAACGAGTCAGAAGCTAGTGAAGTTTTTGCTGAATATTGTGATTGTGCCGAATAATTTAAGTGTAACTCTTTTTTCGACAACATTTTCTCCCAGTTCTTAGCCAACTCTTTTTCATGACGCTTACCTTCTGCATTATATAAGGTGCTAATCACTTTACCAGCGAGTTGTAAAGGCAATTGCTTGAGGTCAGAATCATTTAAAATCACAAAAGTATGATAACCACTTGTTTGAATGGTCCCGTCGATAAATTTTGTTTGGCTTGGTGTAAAGGTTTGATTGGCTATCTTAATTTTAGGTAAATCCATTAATTTATCTTCAATCGCCTTATCAGAAAAACCATTAAACCGCATTAGAAAAGCATATTCCCCTGGTTTCACGTCTGCTTTTGCCAAATGATAATAAGGTGCCATTTGATTATATTGCGTTTGATTGATAATAATCGGAGGAACAATTAAGCCTTTTTCTACAGATATGCCTAATAATTCGATTGTATTATCAATTTTTGGATCATTATAATACTCATATTGGACTTCTTTTTTCTTCATGCCTTTGAAATAAGCTTGGTTTCGTGCAATCGCCTCATCTGCATTTTTCTCAATTAGAGCTGGTTGCCCTTCGACATTTTCATCAGCTACTTGAGTCACACTTAATTGGAAATCAAACGGCACATTAGATAGTCCTCTTTCTTCAAAACCATTTTTAAAATTAAAGGAAGCAACTAAAATACCAATCGCGAAAAACTGCAATAAACAAATCGTCGCTAAAGAAAAGACACTTTTGGCTAATTGCGTACTAAATTGGCGAACCCCAAAGCTATGAAGTTTGCGATAATAAAATCCTTTAAACTTCGGCAAAACAACTGGAATAAAAGCAGCAATTCCCATAAAAGTGAAATACGTACCAATAATTCCGCCAAAAATAGAATATAAAATCAACTTTGGTCCCCATTGCAAATCAATAATAACATCCATTAAGTGAGTCGCAATATAGTAACTCCAAGTTAAGACGGCTAATCCCAAAATGAATAACAAGGACCCAATCCAAGGTTTTTGCCACCAACTTTTTTCATTTTGCTGACTTGCTTTGAGTAAATCAATTAATTTGGCACGATTCATTAAAATGACACTAAAAACCATCGCCACCAGATAAATGATGCCAAAATTAATCAACGTTTGGATAATCGCATGCATGGAAATACTTAGTGCTAAACGTGAAATGTCCGCAACAAATAAATGGCCCAAAAAGATATTAATTAATTGTGACAAACCGATTCCTAACACAATCCCCACTGCTAACGAAAATAGACCGATAAAGAAAGTTTCTAAAACAAGAATAGTCGAGATTTTTAGTTTATCCATTCCTAATATCATATACAGACCAAATTCTTTTTTACGTTTTCGCAGCAAATAACTGGTTGCATATAGAATAATCAAACCAAAGATAAATGCGATAAATTTATTTAACCCACCTAAAGTATCAAATAAGAGACTTAATCTTTGGGCATAAGCTTCTTCAAAATATTTAAATAAGCTTTGATCTTGAAGCGCATTAAAAGCATAGAACATCGCCACACCTAATGCTAGTGTAACAAAGTAAACTAAGAAACTTCCTATACTTTTCTTTACATTTCCAAAGGCCAACTTAACGGACATCATTGACATCACCACCTAATAAGGCTACCACTTCAATAATTTGATCAAAAAATTCTTTACGGCTAGATTCCCCACGATAGATTTCATTAAAAATTTGCCCATCCTTGACAAATAATACACGATTCGTATAGCTTGCAGTAAATGCATCATGCGTGACCATCAGAATGGTAGAGTTTAAGCGTTCATTTAATAATTCAAACTGTTCGAGCATTTGACGCGCGGACTTCGAATCTAATGCGCCGGTTGGTTCATCAGCTAAAACAATGGCTGGATCAGCTACAATCGCACGAGCCGCCGCAATCCTTTGTTTTTGACCTCCAGAAACTTCATAAGGAAATTTATATAATATCTCGGTAATTCCTAAATAACTAGCCACTTGTAAAACTTTTTCTTCGACTTGTTTGGCAGGTACATTACGAATCGTTAAGGCAAGTGCAATATTTTCAAAAGCATTCATAGTATCTAGTAGGTTGAAATCTTGGAAGATAAAACCAATTTGCTTTTGTCGAAACTGATTTAACTTATTGCCTTTTAATTTGGTAATATCTTGATTTGCAACAATGATTTGACCGCTAGAAACTTGGTCAATCGTCGCTATACAATTTAGCAAAGTCGTTTTCCCACTACCAGATGCTCCCATAATAGCCACAAATTCTCCTGGTTGGACTTCAAAACTAATCTGATTTAAAGCACGTGTTAAATTATTTGCACGTCCGAAATATTTTTCAACTTGTTTTACTTGTAATACTGGATTCATTTTCTTTTCCTCCTTCAATTCATTTGACATCTTAAGTATAAAATAGCCTTGTTTACTTGTCGTTGGTTTTATCTTACCGTACCTTACAATTTTGTAAGATTAGCAAAAAAGAGTCCTCTCTATTGAAAGAACTCCTTCTATTCTTTGTTCTCGCTTGTTTGAACGACTTCATAAAAGCTAGGTTTGGCAAAAATCAACGTAACTGTAGTGCCAACTTGAACATTTGAAGTAATCGTAATTCCGTGTCCTAGTTTTGAAATCAGTTGTTTCACTAGATAAAGACCTAATCCCGTGGCCTTAGGATAAAGCCGACCATTTTCTCCAGTAAATGATTTATCAAAAATTCGCGGCAAATCACTGGCTGAAATCCCACAACCATTGTCGCGAATATGCAATAAAATTTCCTTTTCTTGCTCTTCCACTGCGATTTCAATAGTCGCATTTTCAATCATTTGTACATATTTTATGGCATTATCCATGATTTGATTCAAAATATAGCCTAACCATTTTTGGTCCGTCGTCACAATTACATCTGTACTGGGTGCAATAAACTGAATATTTCCATTCAATAAACGCGCTTGATTGCGAATGGCTACTTGTCGGATAATTTGCTGTAAAGGCACTTGGCGAATAAGATAATCTTTTTGCGCATTTTCAGCACGAGTAAAATATAAAACTTGCTCAAGATAATCCTCTAACTGTTGCAATGCTTGCTTGATTTCTGCGGGTAAATGATGTTGGTTATATAAGCTTAACTGTAAGGTCGCAAGTGGAATTTTAGCCTCATGAATCCACAACTCAATAAATTCCTTAAAATCCTCTGTTTGTTTTTGACTGGCTCTTAATTGGGTCATAAAACCTTGATAAACCAATCTTAATTCTTCATCCACCAGTTGCCCTTCATAAAATTTAGGCTGTGGCAGAATCGAATGAACCAATAAAGCTTGCTCTTTTAATTGATTGAGTTGCTGAAATAATTCCTGATAATAACTTTTCTTTTGATGAAATTCAACCAGTTCAACAACAAAAAAAGTTATCCCCATCATAATGACAATCATCACCAAAAGCGTTGATGGCATTTGAAATACCCATAAAAGTGCTAAACATAATAAACTGACTGAGATCTTAAGTATATATTGCCATAAGCGGCTTTTGATATATTCACTTAACTTCATTTGCTACTCCATTAATAAATACCCTTGTTTTTTCTTTGTTTCAATCACATCAGCCAAATCAAAATCCGCAAACTTTTGCCGCAAGCGACTAATATTCACACTTAACGCATTGTCATTGATAAACTCATCATTATTCCAAAGCTCGGTCATCAACATCTCCCGGGTGACGATTTTTCCGCGATGCTGCCATAACATTTGAAAAATCAACTGTTCATTTTTTGTTAAGTGAGTCGTTTGGCCTTCTTTGGTAATTGTCCATTTGTTTAAGTCTATCTGCAAACCGTGATATTGAATCAAACTAGTACTTTGTGGTTGCATCCGTTTAAACATCGCGGCGATATGAAGTAACAAGGCCGTTGGATTATAAGGCTTGGTAATGTAATTATCTGCTCCATAACTCATCGCCAACACCTCATCCATCTCATTGGCCCGACTCGTGACCATAATAATCGGAAACTGATATTTTTTCCGGATTTCTTGCAATAACTGATGACCATTTACACCAGGAAGTTGAATATCTAATAATAATAAATCAGGGAGTTGACTTTCGATTTCAAGTAAAGGATGAGCAAAATCTTGGACAATATAAGCTTGATAGCCGGCCTGCGTTAAAAGAAGGGCTAACTCTTGGGCCAAGGCTGCTTCATCTTCAATAATCATTATTTTTTGCATTTACTCACCTACTTCAAAATATCTTGCCATTAAATCAACATCCACAAAATCACCATTATCCAAGCGAGCCCCATATTTTAAGGTTGCTTCTTTGCTAAAGCCAAACTTCTGATATAAGGCAATGGCTTTTTGATTACGTGTTTGCACCGTTAACTCCAAACGTTTAAAAATTTGAACTTGTTTGACATATTCGATTAATTCTTCCATCAATAGCGAGCCAATCCCTAAAGACCAGTACTCCTTTAAGATAAAAATCCCTACTTCACCAATATGATGAATTCGATATTCGTCGTTTCCTTTAATCGAAGCCGCGCCAATACATTGCGTCCCATCAAAAGCCAACAGCAATACTTGATTATCTGCCTGAGCTAACAAATCTAATTGTTCAGCAAGCAACTCTTCACTTAAGCCCATGCCATATTCATCCATAATTAAATAATCTGTTTCTTTCGCTACTTGTTGACTTAAGGCTAATAATTGGGCACTATCTTCACCGCTTGCTTGGCGAATCACCAACTGTATCTCTTCACTCATGAAACTTTCCCGCTACTTTCACTTTTGCTAACCAATCTGTTGCGAGTTTGCCGTGAGCCGTGAATGACATTTCCCGCTTATCTTCCTCATCTGCTACTTTATGAATGGTAAGATGAAGGTAATCTTCTGGCAGTTCTGTGAGTAATTCGCCCCACTCAACCACACATAAACCATCGCCTTCAAAATACTCTTCTAAGCCCATACCTTCCACATCACCATCAATGCGGTAAACATCCATATGATAAAAAGGTAATCTTCCTTCATCATATTCGCGAATCAAAGTATAAGTGGGACTTTTTATCATTTGTTGAATGCCTAAACCTTTAGCAATACTTTTAGATAGCGTTGTTTTCCCTGCACCTAAATCACCAGATAGAATCAATACATTCCCACCTTGAGCAGTTTGACCAAGTAGTAAGCCTAATTGTTCCATCTCTTGCAGTCCATTGATTTGAATCAAGACGATTTCCTCACTTTCAAAAAATCTATTTGACCCTATATTAACATAAATTTCATCCATCCGTCATGCTATCCTGATGTAATCCTACACAAAAAAAGCTAGGAGGCTCAGAAAGCTACCGAACCAACCTAGCCTTGGTTGTGAATGTCAAACGCCCTTTTAGCAAATTTTCCTTTTGCCATACATATACATCAGATAAGCAGTAACAAAAATAATCACATAACCAATGAAGGAGTAGGTGTCTGGAATTTCACCGTATAATACAAGGCCAAATAATCCTACAAATAGTACTTGTGAATAGTCAAAAATCGAGATTTCTTTTGCTGGTGCGTAACTATAAGCACTAGTTACCGAGAATTGTCCCCCGCTTGCCATAACCCCAGCCATTAATAAATAAATGATTTGCTGGATAGACATTGGATGAAAATCGACAATCATCGATGGAATCATGGCCAAACAAGAAAACAATGAAAAATAAAAAACAATTGCCGGCCCCTTTATTGGTGTGAATGATAATTTACGTACCAACGTATAAGCAGTCGAAGCACAAAAAGAACCAAGTAAGGCAATCGTGTAACCTAACAATTGCGGATTGGCAAAGCTAGGTTTGACAATAAATAGCATCCCAACCATCGCAATCCCCATAGCTATATATTGAAAGCGGGCAGGTTTTTCTTTTAAAATGACCAATGATAATAAAACGGTGAAAAAAGGCGTTAATTTTTGAATCATTGACGCATCAGTGAGTACCAAATGATCAACGGCATAATAATTACACAAGAGCCCCACTGTTCCAAAAAAAGCTCTAAAAAAGAGTAATGTCCGAGATTCCTTTGGCACATGAAACGCTATCCGCTGCTTTTTAAGTACATAAAAAGCAACGAATAGCGCGACTAAATTTCTGAAAAAACTCTTCTGCATCACTGGTAAATCCCCAGCTAATTTTACAAAGACATTCATCCCTGCAAAACAAAAAGCAGAAAGAATAATCATCAAAATCCCTAATTGTTTTTGATTTTGCTTCATTTATCCTTTAGTCCAATAAAGTTTGAACAGCAGTGATAATTGATAATTTATAAACATCTTCTTCGTTACATCCACGAGAAAGGTCAGAAACTGGTTGGTTTAATCCTTGTAAGATAGGTCCAATGGCTTCAAATCCACCAAAACGTTGGCCAATCTTATAGCCAATATTTCCGGCTTGTAAATCTGGGAATACAAAAACAGTAGCCTTACCAGCAACCTCTGAATTTGGCGCTTTTTGAGCAGCTACACTTGGGACATAAGCCGCGTCAAATTGTAATTCCCCATCAATCGTGTAATTTGGTGCTAACTCTTGAGCAATTTTAGTAGCTTCAACGACTTTATCGACCATTTCAGCTTTAGCAGAACCTTTAGTTGAGAAGCTTAGCATGGCAACTTTAGGATCAATATCAAATAATTCAGCCGTTTTAGCAGAAGCAACAGCGATTTCAGCTAATTCTTGAGCATTTGGATTCACGTTAATTGCACAATCGCTAAATAGATATTTTTCTTGGTCGCGACCACGAACCATTAAGAAAGCCCCACTTGTGCGGCTAACTCCCGGTTTTGTTTTAATGATTTGTAAAGCTGGACGAACCGTATCTCCTGTAGAATGAACAGCTCCTGATACCATCCCTTGAGTAACACCCATATAAGTTAACATTGTACCAAAGTAGTTGACATCTTTTAAGATTTGTTCTGCTTGTTCTTTGGTTACTTTGCCTTTACGACGTTCAACAAAGGCAGCGACCATTTCATCCCATGCAGGATAATTATCTGGATCTAAAATTTCAAAACCATCAAGAGAAATTCCTCGACTTTGGGCAGCTTTTTTCACTTCTTCTGTATGACCAATTAAGACAGGTTCCACTAACTCTTCTGATTTTAGACGAGCAGCCGCACCTAAAATACGTGGGTCTGTTGCTTCCGGAAAAGCAATTTTAATATGTTTTCTTACAATTTTAAATTTTAAACTATCAAATAGTTCCATTGATAAACAACCTCCAGTTTTTTAATACCCTTACATTGTACACCAAATCATTAAAAATGAACAGTTCTTTTTCCTGTCTAAATTTGAAAATACGCACAAAAATAATATTGTTAACATTTTCAAAATAAATGCATTAATACAGTCATTTAAATTTTATCCAACTGTTCTACTGGTGGGAGTTGCCAATTGATTGGTTGATACCCCATTTTGACTAACGCTTGATTACATCTTGAAAATGGCCTTGACCCAAAGAAACCTCGATTAGCTGAAAATGGACTAGGATGGGGAGATTGGATGACCACATGACGCGAAGTATCAATAAATTCGATTTTCTTTTGCGCATGTCTTCCCCAGAGAATAAATACCATCGGCTCTGGTCTGTCATTTAATTTCTTTATGATTTCATCAGTTAAGATTTCCCAACCTTGTGAAGCATGTGAATTGGCTTGACCTGCTCGCACAGTCAGAACTGTATTTAACAATAGTACTCCCTGTTTAGCCCACGAAGTTAAGCATCCATGGTTAGCCGGCTGAATCCCTAAATCATTTTGCAATTCTTGATAGATATTACGTAATGAAGGTGGAATTCTGACACCTGGTTGCACAGAAAAAGAAAGCCCATGTGCTTGATTAGGGCCATGATAAGGGTCTTGACCTAAAATGACCACTTTCACTTCCTCAAAAGGGGTTAATTGTAAAGCCTCAAAAATATGATACATATCGGGATAAATCGTTTGTGTGGCGTATTCATTTTTTAGATATTGCCGTAAATGTTGATAATAATCTTTTTGAAACTCTTCTTGTAAAATATCTTGCCAACTATTTTGGATAATTGTCTTCAACGCATCTCACCTATCTTTCTATTTACACTTATTGTAACCGAAATTTATAAAGATAAAAGATTTTTTTGTTATCATTCCAAACATTTTTCATTTTGTAAGCCCTCTTTTTGTGTTAAACTAGTAATGGAAACTGAAGTTATAAAGGATGAAGATTATGATTCAATTAATTGCCTCTGATATGGATGGCACACTTTTAGATGAACACATGCATATTAGTGAAGAAAATATCGCCGCCATTCGTTATGCCCAAGAAAAGGGGATTCATTTTATGGTATGTACTGGGCGTAATATCACTGAAGCACTCCCTGCCTTAAATGATGCCAATATCGAATGTCCAATGATTACGCTTAACGGTGCCCAAGCGTTTGATAAAGATCATCGCGTCTTATTTACCGTTGAAATTGCCAAAGAAAATGCCCTTGAAGTCATGAGGATACTAGAAAAATACGATGTCTACTATGAAGTATCTACCAATCAAGGGACTTTTTCAGAGAATTTAGCACGCAGAATTGAAACATTCGCCGCTTTTCTTTCGCAAAAATTGCCACATTTAACTTACCAAATGGCCATTGCAATGACCACAGCTCGTTTTGAATCCTTGCCGATTAAAATCGTGGACAATATGAAAGACTATATTTTAAGAGACGATATTAAAGTGTTGAAAATTATTGGTTTTAATAATACAGATCCCAATATTTTAGCGAAAGTTTCTGCGGAATTAATCGATAAACCCACGCTAAATGTTACCTCTTCGGGAACAAATAATATCGAAATTAATCACATCGATGCGCAAAAAGGAATTGCCGTAAAAAAAGTTGCAGAAATGTTGAAAATTCCATTATCACAAGCAATGACCATTGGTGATAACTTTAATGACTTGAGTATGATTCAAGAAGCTGGCGTTAGTTTTGCAATGGAGAATGCAGTGGATGAATTAAAACAAGCAGCCAAATATATAGCCGATACCAATATTAATAGCGGTGTAGGAAAAGCAATTCGTCGAGCTATTGATGAAAACTTATCATAAGAAGGGATTGCTATGCCTGAATTCTACATTCAACAACATCAACTCTCAAAACGAACAAGAACCATTGTTAAAGATGAAAGAAATCGTGATATATATTTGATGGTAGGTAATTGGGGCAGAAAGCGAGATGCCTTACTTCTTTATCAAATGAACGGTCAATTAGTTGCCAGTATTAAACAAGCGAGTTTCATCTTTGGTAGCAAATTTATCATTTACGAAAACTATCAAAAAGTCGGTGAAATGCGTAAAATATTTAACTGGCCTGGAGATTTTTACTACATTAAACAACTTCATTGGGCTGCACATGGTGATATTTACCAACATAAATATCAAATTCATCATTTTAACGAGCGAATTATGACGATGGATAAAGCCAATTTTTTAACAGGTAATTATTATAGTTTAGACATACCTAACGAAAAAAATGCTCCGAAATGTATCTGTATCGCTGCAGTTATGGATTATTGGTTATATAATCGTTCTAAAAGAGAGGCTAAAAATGCTGAATTAAATTATCAAGCCTCACTAATTACTGATTAATCAAGCAAACCTTGAAGATATTTTTTCAATTCTTCAAGGTTTTTTTTGTGCGTTGATTTGACATTGATGTTATAATATAGGTTGGAGGTATGAAAATGACAATAGATGTACGTTTTATCTCAATTTCAGGCAATACGCGTGCCTTTATCCAAAAATTAGTTGAATTTGCAAAAGCGCAACACGGGTTAGACGAAAACTATCCTTTAATTCAAGCCAAAGAAGTGCATTTACAAACGATTCCTGAAAATGAAACAAGTGACTTTTTCGCCTTCGTACCAACCTATTTAGAGGGCGGAAACGGCGTAGATAATGGCGATGTGGAAATTCTGACAGAGCCTTTTAGAGAATATATCCGTTTTGGTGAAAATGCGAAAAAATGTTTAGGCGTCATTGGCAGTGGAAATCGCAACTTTAATCATCAATATTGCTTAACAGCTAAACAATATGCTGAAGAATTCAAAGTTCCGTTTATCGCTGATTTTGAACTTCGTGGAACAACTCAAGATGTCCAAAATATCTATGAAAAATTAGTTCATTTCAAAGATTAATTGAAATAAATAAAGGGAGGCCAAATTTTGTTTCAACTACTTCGAACGTTTATCTCTGTTTACGAAACACATAATTTTACACGCTCGGCAGATTCATTGTTCTTATCCCAACCTACTGTATCTGCACAAATCAAGAAATTGGAAGAAATGTTGACCGTTCCATTATTTATCCGCAATGGCAAACAAGAAATTCTTCCCACGGCTGAGGCTGATTATATGTATCCTAAAATTTTGAAAATCTTAAATGAGTGGGATCATTCCGTAAAAAAAGTCAGTCAACAAAAAAATCTACGTGAAACCTGTGTCATTGCCAGTTCACATTTTTGTGCCGTTTATTATTTGCCTAAGCTAGTGAGCCACTTACTTACTGCTTTTCCAAGAGTGGATTTTGTCTTTAAGGTTTCAACCAGTGATGAAATTGCAGAATGGCTTGAAAATAGCAAAATCGATATTGGCTTAATCGAGCAAGTAGATCACCACAAAGAATTTAACAAAACAACTTTGGCAATGGATGAACTTGTTTTAGCCGGAGATTTAAGTAGTGAATATTGGTTATTAGGGAATGATGATTTATCTTTACGTCAATTAAATCAACATTATCTACAAAATCATCCAATCGAGCCTAAAATCATTGAAATCGATACCGATGAAATGATTGGTTCTATGTTAAAAAATGGTGTAGGACAGTCGATTGTGCCACGATGTACTTTAGATCCTTCAATTCATTTTAGCCAGCTACCTAAAGATAATAAACGACATTTTTATTCCATCGTTCGTAAAGATAATTTGCGCGAAAATATCGTTGCCATTAATCAAAAATTACAACTATTAGCTGAAAAACTATTCTAAAAAAAAACACACAACTTTAACAGTCGAAAGTTGTGGTTTTTTTGCATTTCTATTAATCGCCTATTTCCAAAAATCATCAAAAATAGTAATTGGTAAATGACGTTTATGTTCAGTCTTATGCCACCAATTTTCAATAGTGGTACGAGCTTTTTCACTGACAGATTTACCTTCAAGATAATCGTCAATTTCATCATAAGTCACGCCTAAAGCTACTTCATCTGCAATTAATGGTTTATCATCTTCTAAATCAGCAGTTGGCACTTTTTCATAGATGGCCGGTTCAGCACCTAAATAAGCGAGTAGTTGCTTCCCTTGACGTTTATTTAATCTAAAAATCGGTAAAATATCAGCGCCCCCATCGCCAAATTTTGTAAAGAAGCCTGTAATATTTTCTGCCGCATGATCGGTGCCAATGACTGCACCTTTATTTTCTCCAGCAATCACATATTGCGTAATCATCCGTTGACGCGCCTTCATATTTCCTTTATTGAAGTCACTAACTGTCACACCAGCTTCTTCTAAGGCCGCTACTTGCCCATCAACTGGCGCTTTAATATTTACAGTATATACACGGTCCGCCTGAATAAATTTTAATGCCCGATTTGCATCCTCTTCATCCGCTTGATTGCCATAGGGTAAACGAACAGCAATAAATTGATAAGCGTCATCATTCAATTCCACTCTAAGTTCTTCCATGGCTAATTGTGCTAAACGTCCAGCTAGTGACGAATCTTGTCCCCCACTAATTCCTAAGACATAGGTTTTTAAAAATGGGTGTTTCTTCATATAGTCTTTTAAAAATTCCACACTTTTTCTTACTTCTTCTTCTGGATTAATTGTTGGTTGCACACCTAAAGCTTGAATAATTTTTTCTTGTAAACTCATCGAATCATTCCTTTTATTTCATCAAATTATGTTGCTCAAAAGTTGCTTTTCTAACCTTATCTAATAAATTCATCTTATGGTTCCAACAATCCGTAGAAAGGTCTACAGGATATTTTTGCGGATTTAAATCACGTTTATATTCTTCCCATAATGAATCTAAGTTTTGTTGGGCATAATGTTTAATTTCTTCTAAGTTTGGTTTTTGATAAACAAGCTTGCCATCAACAAAAATATCTTGTAATAATGGTCGCGCGGTAAAATCAGTCACCGTCTTATTAATGAAAGTATGCACTGGGTGGAACATAAAGATTTCATCTTCTTTGCGTGGATCTTCATCCCAAAGTGTAATATAATCCCCTTGTGACTTACCATCAGAATTACGAGTGATGCGCCAAACTTGTTTCTTACCTGGCGTAGTTACTTTTTCCGCATTGCTTGAAAGCTTAATCGTATCTACCATTTCTCCCTCTTCATTTTCAATTGAAACCATCTTATAGACAGCCCCTAATGAAGGCTGGTCATACGCAGTGATTAATTTCGTACCGACTCCCCAAACATCAATTTTTGCTTTTTGCATCTTCAAGCTTAAAATCGTACTTTCATCTAAATCATTTGAAGCATAAATTTTGGCATTAGGAAAACCGGCTTCATCTAATTGTTCGCGGACACGTTTTGAAATATAGGCCATATCGCCACTATCAATTCGCACACCTAAGAAATTAATCTTATCTCCTAATTCTTTTGCCACTCGAATCGCACTAGGTACACCTAAACGCAATGTATCATACGTATCAACCAAAAAGACACAATCTTTATGTGTTTTTGCATATGCCATAAAAGCATCATAATCATTACCATAAGATTGCACTAACGCATGCGCATGAGTCCCACTAGCTGGGATTCCAAAAATTTTACCAGCGCGGACATTACTTGTAGCATCTGCACCCCCAATGTAAGCTGCACGTGTTCCCCAAATCGCTGCATCCAAATCTTGTGCGCGACGTGTTCCAAATTCTAATAATGGATCTTGACCGATAACCGATTTAATGCGAGCCGCTTTAGTTGCAATTAATGTTTGGAAGTTAACAATATTTAACAAAGCTGTTTCGACGAGTTGAGCCTGTGCTAATGGACCTTCAATTTGTAAAATCGGCTCATTATTAAAGACCAAATCGCCCTCTAAAGCTGAACGCACCGTACAAGTAAACTTGAAATTTGCTAAATAATCTAAAAATTCTTCTGAGTAATTGTATTCATTACGTAAATATTCGATATCAGAATCGCTAAAAGTCAAATTGCTCAAATAATCAATAATTCTTTCAAGACCAGCAAAAATAGCATAACCATGCTTAAATGGCATATCTCTAAAATAACATTCAAAAACAACATTTAAATTATGGCGACCAAGTTCAAAGTAAGTTTGCATCATATTAATTTGATACATGTCGGTATGCAAGGTTAAACTATCATCTGGATATAACTTCTGCATAGTATACATTCCTTTCAATATCGGAATCATCAGACAATGATTACATAAAATTTTATTTGTTTTTCATTATACCACATCTGTCTATACAATAAAAAGCCAACGCCTCAAATTTGAGTATCATTGGCTTAAAAACTTATTTTCTTTTCTTTAATATGAGTTGAGATAATAATACACAGCAAAAAATGCCAAATACTGTTGTTAATATGCTACCTTCGATTCCAAAAGAACCACCATTAATGAAGTTTGCTTGCGGAATACTTGCTTTTAATACTGAAGTTATGGATTCCGTCCCACTTACTTGTACCCCGAAAAATGGACCTTGGAAAAAATTCCAAGCACTATGAGCAGCACCTACAAATAAAATATTTTCGCTATACGCATATAATAAGCTAAAGACCAAGCCGAAAATAAATAAATTGATCAATGGTAATACTTGAATGCCAGGATTTGCGCCATGTAATACTGCAAAAAAGACCGCACTAATGATAATTGCCCACTTTTCATCCATCAATGCGCTTAAACTACCTTGTAAATAACCACGGCATAATACTTCCTCGGTTAAACCTTGAATGATAAACCCAAGTAACAATAATATAATTAAGCCAAAGTTCATATGCGAATTTAGCTTAAAGTGAATGCTCCCTAGAAACATCGCTACTACTGCTAAAAAGGCTAGTGAACTGGCACCAATTAGAAATCCCAAAGCATATTGACTGAACACATTTTCTTGGGTAAAGCCTAAAGATGCTATTGGGCGCTTATTCATACGTTTATTCCAATAGATAATGCCAATAAGTGCAAAACCAAAGCCAAATAAAGAACCTAATTCCCCACTGATACTGTTTTCGGTAACTTGCGATAAGGATTCCTTCGTAAAAATAGAAATCAAGATGGATATTGGAATAGATCCTACACCACCACAAAGGGCAAAAACCAAGAATGTCGCTACAATCGGACGCCACCAGGATTTCGGCGGATTCTCTTTAAAATAATGAATATTTTGCATACATGCACCTCCATATATTGATATATTGACTGTAACATAAATTATAAAATATTAAATAGGTCTATGGTCGGAAAACCTATCAGGTAAATTCTCAAAAGAACGAAAAAAAATAAAGTTAAATTGATAAAAAACACTTGACTCTACCGTAACGTCATTGCTTATGATAGAACTGTAATTAAGACGAGAAAGGATGAGCACAATGGAGTACACAGTCCAACAACTCGCTAAATTAAGCGGTGTGAGTAAACGAACCTTACACTATTATGATGAAATTGACTTACTCAAACCAAAAGCCATTCGCTCCAATGGTTATCGTATCTATGGCTCAGAGGAAGTTACCCGTCTTCAACAAATACTATTCTTTAAATCGTTTGGACTTAGCTTAATTGAAATTCAAACAATTATGGCACAAGATAAGGTTACTATTTACCAAACATTACAATCACAACAAATGAAATTAATCCAACAAAAAATTTCATTAGAGCAACAAATCCAAGCATTAGCAAAAACTTTACAAGAATACCAAGGAGAAATAACTATGACTGATCAAGAAAAATTCAACTACTTTAAACAACAAAAATTAGCTGAAAATGAAGAAAAATACGGCCAAGAAATACGGGAAAAATATGATGAAGAAGCCGTTCAAAAAAGTAATCAAAAATGGTTAGACTTAACCCCAGAGCAATTTGAAACCATGCAACAAGCGGAAGAAAAGTTAATTCAAGCTTTGGACAACTTACTTTCACATCCTCAAGAGCTACCAAATGATACAGCGCAAATGGCTTTTGAGGCTCATAAAACCTGGTTAACAACGGTTGCCCCCTATTATAATGATACTTATCATCGAAATTTAGCTGAAATGTACCAAGCTGATGAGCGTTTTCGTGCGTATTATGATGAAAAAACGATTGCTCCTTCGACTGATTTATTAGCTGAAATCATTCAATATTACGCAGGAAATTAATAAAGTCATTCCTTCTATGATCATCTCGTAGAAGGAATGACTTTTACTTATAAAAAGAACCTTGATAAATCAAGGTTCTTCGTCTATTTTTACATCATACCGCCCATCATAGAAGGATCCATCGCAGGTGCTTGAGGTGCAGCTGGTTCTGGTTTATCAGCAACTACTGCTTCTGTTGTTAATAATAATGCAGCCACACTAGCAGCATTTTGTAAAGCTGAACGAGTCACTTTTGTTGGATCCACAATACCAGCTTCAAGCATATTTACCCATTCACCAGTAGCAGCATTAAAACCAACACCTAGTTTTTCTTTCTTCAAACGATCAACGATAACTGAGCCTTCATAGCCAGCATTTTCAGCAATTTGACGAACTGGTTCTTCTAAAGCACGTAATACAATACGGACACCAGTTGCAACATCGCCTGTTTCTTTACTTTCAGCTTCAGCAACCTTATTGATTACATTCACTAAGGCAGTACCCCCACCTGAGACCATACCTTCTTCAACAGCCGCACGAGTCGCATTTAATGCATCTTCAATACGTAATTTCATTTCTTTTAATTCTGTTTCAGTAGGCGCACCAACTTTAATCACGGCAACTCCGCCAGCTAATTTTGCTAAACGTTCTTGTAATTTTTCACGATCAAAATCAGAAGTTGTTTCAGCAATTTGACCTTTAATAATTTGAACACGAGCGGCAATGTTTTCTGAATCGCCAGCACCTTCAACAATCGTCGTAGTATCTTTGTTTACTACCACTTTGCTTGCTTGACCTAAGCTTTGTAATGTAGCATCTTTTAATTCTAAGCCTAAATCTTCAGTAATCACTGTACCACCAGTTAAAATAGCAATATCTTCTAACATTGCTTTACGACGATCACCAAATCCAGGTGCTTTGACAGCAACTACATTGAAAGTACCACGGATTTTATTTAACACTAATGTAGGAAGGGCTTCACCATCTACATCATCCGCAATAATTAATAATGGTTTAGATTGTTGTAGGATTTGTTCTAATAATGGTAAGATTTCTTGAATGTTTGAAATCTTCTTATCAGTAATTAATATATATGGATTTTCTAAAACAGCTTCCATTTTATCATTATCAGTAACCATGTATTGTGATAGATAGCCACGATCAAATTGCATTCCTTCAACTACTTCAAGTTCAGTTTCGATACCTTTTGATTCTTCAATAGTAATCACACCATCATTACCAACTTTTTCCATCGCATCGGCAATATAGTTACCTACTTGTTCACTACCTGAAGATACTGCACCTACTTGGGCAATTGCTTCTTTAGAGTCAACAATAGCTGAAATATTGTGTAATTCTTCAACCGCTGCTTTAGTTGCTAATTCAATCCCACGACGAATACCTAATGGGTTGGCACCCGCAGTCACATTTTTCAAACCTTCACGTACGATAGCTTGGGTTAAAACAGTAGCTGTAGTTGTACCATCACCAGCGATATCATTTGTTTTTGATGCGACTTCAGAAACTAATTTAGCTCCCATATTTTCAAAGTGGTCTTCTAATTCAATTTCTTTGGCAATGGTCACACCATCATTGGTAATTAATGGTGAGCCGAATGATTTTTCTAATACGACATTGCGTCCTTTTGGTCCTAATGTTACCTTAACTGTATCCGCTAATTTATCTACCCCACGTAGCATGGCTGCACGTGCGTCTTCTGCAAATTTAATTTCTTTTGCCATTATTTTTCACCTCAATCTTATTCTACAACGGCCATAATATCTTTAGCCGCAACAATTAAATATTCTTTTCCTTCATATTTCACTTCAGATCCAGCATATTTTTCAAACATTACCGTTTCGCCAACTTTTACTGGAACTTCAACTTTTGTACCATCTTTTAATACTTCGCCACTTCCTACAGCAATGACTGTACCGGTTTGTGGTTTTTCTTTGGCAGCAGAGGCTAATACAATCCCGCCAATTGTTTTTTCTTCTTCTTGTGCAACTTCAATAATTACACGATTTCCTAAAGGTCTTAACACAATGAATCCCTCCAAAAAAGATAAATATCTAGATATTAGCACTCTAAACATTTGAGTGCTAACTACAAGTATTATATTACTCATTTTACGCTCTATTTGCAAGTATTTTGTCTAAAAAACTAAAAAAAGAAGATGCTTGACTATCTGAATCCTCAAGATAATCAAACATCTTTTATCTCTATAATGTAAAGGGTTCACACGCTGTATCTGGATTTGTATCATAAATATCAAAAGTCTCACCCACACCAAAATCATAACGTTTTAAGGTATCTTCCATTGTCATATGGGCTAGTTCAACAAGATTATTTTCACGACTTAAATGACCAAGATAGACACGTTTGGTTTTATCAGTTAAAACATCAGTCATCACTAAAGCGCCATCTTCATTAGACAAATGGCCCTTATCTCCTAAGATTCTTTGCTTTAAAGTCCAAGGGTAACCGCCCATTCGTAACATTTCTAAATCATGATTACTTTCAATTAAATAAGCATCGGCCCCTTTGATGACTCCTCGGATATAATCGCTGCAATAACCAGTATCTGTCAACATGACAAAAGACTTATTATCCTTATAAAAACGATAAAATTGTGGCGCGGCGGCATCATGTGATACACCAAAGCTTTCAATATCCATATCACCAAAAGTAATCTTTTTACCCATTTCAAAGATTTTTTTCTTTTCAACGGGAATTTTACCCAAGTGTTTATCCATGGCTTTCCAAGTTAGTTCATTTGCGTAGACTTCTAAATCATAACGCCGTGCTAAGACTCCTACCCCTTGAATATGGTCGGAATGTTCATGCGTCACCAAAATAGCATCTAAGTCTGCTGGATTTTTACCGACTTGCTGCATTAAGGATTCGATTTTTTTACCACTTAAACCAGCATCGACTAAAATCTTTTTTTCAGCCGTCTCTAAATATAAGCTATTCCCTGTCGAACCACTAGCTAAAATACTAATTTCAAAAGCTTGTCCTGTTTCCAAAAGTTCACACCTCTTTTATCTAAGGTCATTATACTGTAAAATTTATTTATTTTCTACTTTACGAACTGCAGCATTCGTAATGATACGATTACGAAAAGCATTGACTATTTCGACTTGCTCTTTTTTGTCTTCATGCCGTATTGACACAAACCAAGCAGGTACATAAACATTTTTCCCTCTCACTTGTAGTACCAGTGTGTAAGCTAATTTCGACCATAAAATTTCATCATTTTTACTCAATTTATTATTAATATAAAGCGTCGTTAAAGCATCTTCCTCAGAGACTAGCGGCATTTTTTCGCGTAAAGCCGTTAAATTGCTCAAATGCATTTGCTGAATCTTTTCAAGGCGATAATTCTCATCATTTTTCTTTAACGTAAATTTAATTTGAGCAGTAATATCATTTATTGGAATGCCTTCATATTTCTGACAAGCATAAACATCCAAATATCCATCACTTTGTTGATGAATTTCGTCTTGATAGCGATAATCTTTTCCGAGGATAATCTCTTTCTGATTTGTTAATGTTTCACGAACCAATGTCGGAATCTGTCCTTTTTTATTGACGAATAAATCTTTTTCTGGGGTTAAAGAAAGTAAATTATCTTTCACACTACTTCGCAAAACATCGACATTTTCTAATTTCTTTGCCTTTTTCATATTTTGCAATTCCGTATTTAAATTTGTCTGGGTAGCACTAAGATAATAACCATCCGTATGCTCAGATGAAATTTTGCCCTCATACTTGATTTTATCTTCTTTTAAACGCTGCGTAATTTTGATGGTAGAGGAATTATTGATTGGTGTCTGCTCATTTTGTGATTGTCGATAAATCGAAAACAGGAAAATATCTAAACAAAGGAAAGCGACCAGAAAAATTGCTTCTATTCGTTTGAAATCCATTTTTTAAGCCCCTTTCCCGTTTGATAAAATTTGTACCAATTCATCGTATGGTAGCCATTGATTTTGATAATAAGCAAACCAAGTCGGTGTTAAATCCACCACTCCAGTATCTTGTATTTCCTCCCACAAATAACCAATCGTCATTTCTGGTAATACTTTGATACCTAAGGATTGCAACTTTTCACAAATGGTTAAAGCACCTGGCAGTGTTTTTGTCTTATCAGAAGGAATTGGAACTTGTAATGTAGTTAAATTCCCACTAATCTCCATATTTCTAGTATTTTCTTGACCTAAATCACTAAAGGAAACTACAATTTTTCCGTTATCATCTTTTCTAAATAATGGATATCCTTCGACAAACGCACGATAAATAATCTTCTTATCTTCACGTTGAAAGAAACGCAATTGTCCTAGGTTCGTTCCTAAGCGAGAGACATAATCCGCACTTACACTATACATATTCTGATTATGAAAATCCACTTGATTCGCACGAAAATTCACCATTTGATCATTCAATGAAATAGACAGTATATCGCCTTGATGATTACTTAAGACCAAAGCATCATTTGTATCATCATTCACTTTGATATCACGTGTATTTAAAAAGAATGCATCACGAAAAAGTGTATAAGGTTGATCCGTTGAGATATAAGAGTATAACTGTAATTTGATAGGATCTTTACTATAAACTTGTCCGGAAACCATCTTAAATTCACCTTCATGCAATTGAAATTGTTTTTGATGCTTTTTAAGATAGTTTTCAATCTGGGTTAAATCCATTTGTAAATGAAATTTAAACACTTGCTGATCGTCATGATTAATAAATGATAGTTGCTTTTGTCCGAAATTCAATCTGATTTCATCAAAATAACTATTTTTTAGTCTTTGCTTATCACTATTTGATATTTGTAATTGATAAACAGACAAATATTCATTTAATTTCATTTTAGACAAATAATCAAAAGAAACATAATTTTCCTTTGATAGATTTTTTAATAAAGCTTCTTCATCTTCATAAGTATAAATTTGCAAACGACGAATTTCTTGATTTTTAAGAAAATGATGCAAAGATAATAAGATGGCTGGCGAATTACTGGTACTAATTTCTTTTCCATTATGATAAGCCACTCTTGTAGGCAAAAACAATTCTTCTTTTGGGCGAATATCTGTAATTTTTTGACTCATCTCTTGCTCTTGGCTTTCATCATTTCGTTCAGGAGATAACCAAATGAGATATGAAAGATAGAAACTCAAAGCAATCAATGTGACCAAACCTAAACGAATCCCACGACTCAAATATTTCAATCCCACCATTCCTCCTCAAACGGTTCATAAGGTAAACTGATATAAAACGTCGAACCATAATTTTCAATACTAGTAGCCCAGATAGTCCCGCCTAATGCTTTGACCACTTCTTTTGAAATCGCCAATCCCAAACCAGTTCCACCTTGTTTGCGTGCACGAGCTTTATCCACACGATAAAAGCGGTCAAAAATACGTGAAATATCTTTTTTAGGAATTCCTAGCCCTTGATCGGTAATCGATAATATCACGTTATTATGTGTTTCTATTAAGCGCACAGTTATTTTTCCACCATCTGGAGAATACTTAATCGCATTATTCATAATATTATCAATGACTTGAATCATCCGGTCAGTATCCACTTCGACAAAAAGCGGTCTTTGCGTAAACTCTCGAACAATACGATACTTTTTCTCACTATTTGCAATAATTACGTCAAAACGATCTAAGACAAAGTTCACTAATTCGTTAAAATTAACCATTTCAATATTTAGTTTTAAATTGTCATTGTCCATACGAGATAAATCAAGTAAATCATTAATCATCCGAATCATACGGTCTGTTTCATCCAAAGTAATTTTTAAAAACCGAGGAGCTATTTCTTGATCTTGCCAAGCACCTTCACTTAAAGTCTCGATATAACTACGCATACTTGTTAAAGGTGTACGTAGTTCATGAGAAACGTTAGAAACAAATTCACGACGATCACGTTCATTTTGCTCTTGTTCAGTAACATCGTGCAGTACGGCAACTAAACCCGAGATAAAACCAGACTCACGCCGAATCATCGAAAATTCCACACGAATAATCTTGTTATCCCCATAATTAGATTCATTTCGCTCAATTAATAACTCTTCTGTGCTTTCCAAAATTTTGCGTAACGTATAGTCTTTTTCAATGTCTAACAAATTTAAAATATTTTGCCCAATCGCTGCCTCTTTAGAAATTCCCAATAAAGAAAGGGCCATATCATTAATTGTAATTACTTTGCCACGGCGATCAGTAGCAACAACTCCGTCTGACATATGTGATAAGACGCTGTTTAGGCGGTTTCTCTCAGATTCCATCGCATCTTGCGTCTCTTCTATTTGTTCTGCCAGTTGATTAAAAGTTAAAGCTAATTGACCTAATTCATCTTTTCCATGAACGGTAACTTTTCGACTGTAATCTCCTCTAGCAATTCGCAACGCTTGTTCTCGCATTTCACCGATTGGTTGAGTAATCGAATGGGCAATTAAAATCGCAACGACCATCGAAATACCTACTGCTAAAAGTGATGCAGTGACAAAAATAACCGCAATGTTTTTAATTTGCTGATACTGGTCTTCAATATCACTCTTTACATACAGGGCACCTAAAACCGTATCTCCTGTCATTGACTGAATCGGATGGACATTAATAAGTACGCGACTGCGGGTATCTTTATCTGCTACTTTCATACTTTTAATTGTAAAATCATCTAGCTCTTGGTAATCATTCTTCTTACCAATCGCAGACTTACCTGAAACATCGGTCGTAGCTAAAACAATTCCTTTTTCATCCACCACACGCATCTCAATCATTTCACTCGTACTACTATTATCTAATAGCCGCTGAATATTTGCTTGAATCGTTTCATCATCAGCTTGATCTCGATCTAGCTCCGAAGATAGTGTGTTTGCCAAGGCAGCCACTTGGGTATCCATCCCTTTAGTAAAATTATCGACAATTGATTTTTCTAATCCGCGAATAAAATATGCCCCGATTATCTCGATTGAAATAAGTAAAATCAAGATAAATGTCAGGGCAATCTTAAAGTTCACCGATTGAAAAAAGCGAACTCTTTCTCTCATAAACTACTCCTGTTCTGGATTACGTAAAAAATAGCCAACCCCACGACGAGTTACTAAATAATTTGGATGACTAGGTTTATCTTCAATCTTTTCACGTAAACGACGGACAGTCACATCCACGGTCCGCACATCTCCAAAATAGTCATAACCCCAAACCGTTTGAAGTAAATGTTCACGTGTCATCACTTGTCCTAAATGTTTTGCAAGGTAGTGTAGTAATTCAAATTCACGATGCGTTAAAATGATTTCTTCTTCTTTTTTGGTAACCATATAAGCATTTGGATGTATCGTTAATTCACCCACCACTAAGTCTGCATTTTGGGTTTCTTCTGTTTCCTTAGCAACTTGACCCCCACGACGCAAATTGGCTTTCACCCGGGCTACAAGTTCACGGTTAGAAAATGGCTTAGTCACATAATCATCTGCACCAATTTCAAGCCCTAACACTTTATCAATTTCAGAGTCCTTCGCAGTAACCATAATAATTGGCATATCATAATTTTTACGGACCTCTTTTGCAACTTCTAAGCCATCAATTTTTGGTAACATTAAATCTAGCAAAATTAAATCAGGATGAATTTCTTCCACTTTTTGTAAAGCTTCTTCACCATCATAAGCACTAAACACTTCATAGCCTTCTTTTGCTAAATTAAATTTAACGATATCAGAAATTGGCTTCTCATCATCAACGACTAAAATCTTTTTCATCTAGTTTCACCTCTATATTAAACAGTAATTATTTTATATTGTTGAATATTTAACCTATTGTACATCTCAATGAATATTATAGCCTATTTTGCAAAGAGTTTCATTAAAAGCAATGGGTTTATTTCTATTTTTAACATATTTTTCACTAATGAGAAATAAAAAAATCTATCTAGTAAAATACCAGATAGATTTGCCGTAATATAATGGGTTGTGAGGGGCTCGAACCCGCGACCCGCTGATTAAGAGTCAGCTGCTCTACCAACTGAGCTAACAACCCGTATCGATTACTTTTACATATTAGCACTCCATTAAATAAAAATCAAGAGTTATATAAAACTTTTTTTCTATTTTTTTGTATTTTTTTCTTCGTGACAAGATTATTTAGATATGCTAAAATTTATCTAGTCTTAGAAACTAGATGAAATAATTAATATAATTAATTTTTGTATTATAGATATTGGAGTGATATTGATGGATGAATTAAAAAATGAACTTGCCTTATGGGGAGAGTCTTTGAGAGATTTCTACCTGCCAAGATGGCAAGAATTACCCGATTTAGATCTTTACATGGACCAAGTCATTCAACTGGTAGATCAATATCTGATGCTCGTCATTCAAACAGAAAAGCACCCCCTGCTAACTCCTGCAATGGTAAATAATTACGTTAAAAAAGGATTAATTCCAGCACCTATCAAAAAAAGATATCAACGAAAACATTTAGCTTTTTTAATCGCAATTACCTTATTGAAACAAGTCATTACGATTCCAGAAGTAAAAAGTGGCATCTTATTTCAAGGAAAAGTTAGTGGAATCAGGGAAGCTTATGATTTATTTTGCGATGAACAGGAAAAATCCATTCAATTTATTATTAATCAAGCGCAATTAAATACAATAAATTTGGCTATCCCGATTGAGCTAGATAGAATTGCAGTACAGGCAGCTACCAGGGCTTTTGCAAATAAATTACTTGCTGAAAAAATGATTATCCTTCAAGAAAAATATATATTAACAGGAGACGAAAACTATGAACAATAAAAAGATTGCCTTAGTGATTGATTCCGGCTGCGATGTGCCAATGGATATTGTAACTGACAAATCAATGTATATGCTACCTTTGCAAATTATTTATTCGAATCAAACCTATATTGATAAAATAGATATCACCCCCCAAGAAGTTTATGACCGCTTTAAAGAAGAAATACCAAAAACTTCTTTACCAAGTATGCAAACGATTCATGAAGTCTTTGAGCAAGTAAAACAAGACGGTTATCAACAAGTGGTTGCTGTCACAATCTCTAGTGGTTTAAGTGGTACTTTTAATGCCGTTCGCTTAGTGAGTGAAGAATATCCGGAGTTAGACACCTTTGTACTAGATACTAAAAATATTGGGATTGCTGCTGGACTTCAAGCGATTCGGGCTGCTGAATATATTGACGCCGGCCTAGACTTTCAAACTATTCAGCAAAAACTCTCAAAAGAAGTCTATAATAATCAAATCTATTTTAATGTAGCTACACTCGAATACTTACAAAAAGGTGGCCGGATTGGCTTAGTTGCTTCGATTGTTGGTAATATGTTGAAGCTAAATCCCACCATTTCTTGTAATGAAGAGGGTATTTATTATACAGTAGCCAAATCACGCGGGCGTAAAAAAAGCTTAGAAACAACTTTAAAACTAACCACAGAATTTTTAAAGGATGCTAAAAGCTATCGTCTTGCTGTAGCACATGGCGATGCTTATGAAGAAGGTCAATGGTTAAAAGCAGAATTAGCGAAGAGATTACCTCATGCAACAGAAATTCTATTTGGAGATATTTCACCTGCGTTAGTTGTTCACACAGGACCAGGGCTGCTTGGATTAGGCATTCAAATTTTAGATAATTAATCTCAAAAAAAGCAGCCTTCCAACCTATTTTGGAAGACTGCTTTTTTTAAGATGTTTAAACATTTAACGATTATTTAGCCGATTGGTCAGTTGATTTTAGCGAATGTTTGACAGCACATTCACTCTCACAATGATCACAATGCCCTTTTGTTTGAAATTGACGATAAAAAATACGCACAACAGCAACCAAAATCAAGACAGCTAAAATGAAAGTCGGTAAATTCATCCTTTATGCACCACCATTTCTTTTACTAAATTTAGTTTATTTTGATAAGTTGGCTTGAAAATCAGTAAATAGACAAAATAAGCTGCAGCCATTAATGAAAGATAGGTCCAAACGTTTAAACTTCCGCCTTCAAAGAACAAATGACCAAACTGATAAATCATCATACTAATCACATAAGCAAACCCACATTGATAAAGAATCGCTAGCCATGTCCACTTCACACTCGCCATTTCCCGATGAATCGCCCCAATTGCCGCAAAACAGGGTGCGCAAAGTAAATTAAAGGTTAGAAAGGCATAAGCAGAAACAGCGGTAAAATCCATATGCATCGCTTGCCAAAATTCTTTTCCAGTTTCAGAGACTTCACTAGCATTTTTATACAAAATACCAAATGTGTTAATGACATTTTCTTTGGCAATTAAGCCTGTCATCGAAGCCACTGTCCCTTGCCAATTTCCCCAACCAAGTGGAATAAATAAAGGAGCAAGCAGGTGACCAAAACTAGCCAAAATACTTTGATTTGCAGCCACCATTTGTAAGCGGAAATTAAAGTTCATCGTAAACCAGATAAGCACACTAGTCGCAAAAATAATCGTTCCTGCTTTTTTCACAAAAGAATGTCCACGCTGCATCATTTGTAAAAAGACATTCTTCATTTGCGGAAAATGATAAGGCGGTAATTCCATAATAAATGGTGCCGCTTCTCCACTAAATAGTTTTGTCTTTTTCAAACTAATTGCTGATAAGATAATTGAAATGATGCTGACAAAATACGCAGAAGGTGCGACCCAACTATGATGAGGGAAAAAAGCACCTGCTACTAAACCAATAATTGGCAACTTAGCAGAACATGGCATAAAGGTGGTTACCATGATTGTTAAGCGGCGGTCTTTTTCACTTTCAATGGTTCGTGTCGCCATTACTCCCGGAACACCACATCCAGTTGATACCAAGATTGGGATAAATGATTTCCCTGAAAGGCCAAAACGACGCAACATTCGGTCCATAACAAAAGCAATTCGAGCCATGTAGCCACAGTCTTCCAAAATAGCTAAACAGAAAAATAACACCAATAATTGTGGTAAAAAGCCCAATACCGCCCCGACCCCTGCGATAATTCCATCAACAACCAAACCTTGCATCCAAGGTGACACTTGCCAACTTTCCAAAATCTTGGTCGTCCAATCGGGAATCCACTGGCCAAAAAGCACATCATTAATCCAATCAGTGCCCATTGTCCCGATTGTTTGAATGGATAAATAGTAAACAGCCCACATCACAAATGCGAAAATCGGTAAAGCTAGGAATCGATTCGTCACCACTCGATCAATTTTATCACTAAAACTCAATTCAAAACTAGATTCTTTAATTAAACATAAGCTAGTAATTCTACTAATTGCTTCATAACGTTCATTAATCACAATCGCTTCAGCTGTATCATCAAATATCTTTTCGGTAATTTCAATGATTTCGGTAATTTCTTTTTGCTCTACTGGTGTTAACGTTAGTCGGGCATTGACTAATTCATCACGTTCAAAAAGTTTAATCGTCACGAAACGCAAATGTTGTTTGGAAACTTTTCCTTCTATAATAGTAGCAATTTCATTGAAGGCTGCTTCCAAACGATCATCATAAGTGACAGTATTGCCAATTTTTGGATTAGCAATCATTTTTTCGCATGCTTTCGTCAATTCTTTCATCCCTTGCTTTTTCAAGGCACTCATCGCAACAGCTGGCAGACCTAATGCATAACTCAACTTATCAATATTCAGTTTTTGCCCCGACTTTTTGACAATATCCATCATATTTAAGCCTAAAATCATCGGTAAACCAAATTCCATCAATTGCAAAGTAAGATATAAATTACGCTCTAAATTGGAGGCATCAATAATATTAACGATTCCACTCGCATCATTCGTATAAAGATAATCTCGAGCGATAACTTCTTCAGGTGAATAAGAAGACAAGGAATAAATCCCGGGTAAGTCTTGAATACAGATAGTTTTATTTTGCTTTAACAATCCTGATTTACGTTCAACTGTTACTCCTGGCCAGTTCCCCACAGATTGATTAGAACCAGTTAAAACATTAAAGGTACTCGTTTTACCACTATTCGGATTTCCTACTAAAGCAATCTGTTTATTCATCATCACTCACCTGTCTTTCCACTAAAATTAATGTTGCTTCAACTTTGCGCAAACTTAAATTATAACCACGTAAAACGACTTCAATCGGATCACCCAACGGCGCTACTTTACGAACCAAGATTTCTACATTTTTCGTCACACCCATATCCATCAATCGTCGTTTTATTGCGCCTTCTCCATGGATGCTAATCACTTTCACACGTTCGTCGATTTTTACTTCATCTAAAGGAATCCACTGTACACGCGTCTTCTTTTCATTAATTTCAATTTGTTCTAAAATTTCCGTGGCTAATGCTAAGCGCGAATTTTTTAATACAATGACGCCACTTTCCTTTGATAACTGAATCAAGACAACTTCACTTTTAGGAACAATTCCTAAATCTTGTAGGCGTTTTGTGACTTTTTCACTCGTCTTTATTTTTGAGATTTCATATATCTGATGCATATTCGCTTGTAATATATTCATTTTGCTACCTTATTTCATTTAATTTTTTCGTAATTGAGAATCATTATCAATAGAATACGGCAAAAATATTGAAATGTCAACGATTTGTGTTTGAATTCACAAAATAAGAATGATTCTAAAAAAGAGCGATTGCAAAAATCTTGCTTTTAAATGAAATATCTTGTAATATAATCGAGTAATTTTGAAAAGATAATTTTATAAATAAGGAAGTGTTTATTGATGCCAAAAAATCGAATGGAAGCCTTTAGCGATGGTGTGTTAGCAATTATCATTACAATTATGGTACTCGAATTACACACGCCAAAAGACTTTACTTTTGAAGCAATCAAAGAAGTTATCCCCACCTTTTTTGCCTATATTTTAAGTTATTTATATGTAGGTATTTATTGGAATAATCATCATCATCTAATCTCGACTTTAGAAAAGGTCTCAGGAAAAATTTTATGGTTAAATCTACATTGGCTATTTTGGATGTCGCTTTTACCAGTAACGACGAGTTGGTTAGGGGCACATTTATTTAAAACTGCACCAACATTTATGTATGGCTTTGTTTTATTTATGTGTGCCATCTCCTATTACCTATTACAAAATGCCATCCTTGATACACATGAAGCGCATTCATTAATCAAGCAACTATTTGGGCGCGATTTGAAGGCAAAGATTTCCATTGCCTCGTATCTCTTATCTGCTTTACTAGCTTTTGTCGCACCGATTGCAAGTTACTTATTATTATTCTGTATCACATTATTATGGATTATTCCAGATACACGAATTGAAAAAATATATAAATAATTATTACTTTGAAATTTATTACATCATAGAATAACTAATTTGATTAGACAAGTTATCTTCCTTACAAACATATATGGGTAACTTGTCTTTTTATTTTGTCAATAAGATATTCTGTTTTTTTGTTAAATGTTTCATATCTTTCTTTTGTTTCATATTTCTTGTGCTTGACAAATTGACACTCCACTATATCTTGTGGATGACTCTTGATCATATTGTGAATCTGACTATACAAAATTTTGAATATCCACAGTTTAAAATCACATCCTAATAGTTTGCAAGAAAAATGAAAACTTAGAATAATAGTCATTGAATTGCTTTCATAAAAATATACAAAACATTCGTCCATATGCAATTTCATTGTGAAATACTATCTATTGTGTTTATCCACAAAATTAACCACTATATATTGTGTTTTTATAGTTGACATTTCGTCAAAGAGCATTATACTAATGATATAAAGATTAACGGAGGGACGCAGTCATGAGTATTAAACTATTTTCGAAAAATAATTGTATGCAATGTAAAATGGCAAAACGCTTTTTAACACAAAATCAAATCAGCTTTGAAGAAATCAATATTGATATTCAACCAGAAGCAATTGACTGGCTAAAAGAAAATGGATTCCAAACCGTTCCTGTAGTAACTTCTGATGTGGCTACAATCGTTGGTTTTCGTCCAGATCAATTGAAGTTATTAGCCTAGACAAAATGATTAAAATCATTTATATTCATATGTATAATTGAATGATTTGTAGGTTACAAAATAACTACAAATCTTTTTTTATATTTCATAAAAAAAAACAAAAGAAGGTTGTGAGCGGATGAGTTTAAAAGCACTGAAAGATGTCAGCTACTTTAAATTAAATAATGAAATAAATCGACCAGTGAATGGCCAAATTCCTCTTCAAAAAGATCAAGAAGCACTGAAAGCATTTTTTGAAGAGAATGTAAAACCAAATACGATGAATTTTTCTACTATTAAAGAAAAGTTGGATTATTTAACTACACATGATTACCTTGAAACCGAATTTTTAGCAAAATATAATTTAGCATTTATTGAGAAACTATATACTTATTTATTTGAACAAAATTTCCGTTTCAAATCATTTATGGCAGCTTATAAGTTTTATTCTCAGTACGCCCTTAAAACCAATGATGGGACCACTTATCTAGAAACTTATGAAGATCGCGTCGCCTTTAATGCCCTTTATTTTGCAGATGGTAATGAAGAATTAGCCTTAGCTTTAGCCGATGAAATGATTCATCAACGTTATCAACCAGCAACACCTTCCTTTTTAAATGCCGGTCGTAAACGTCGTGGCGAATTAGTGAGTTGCTTTTTAATCCAAATTACCGATGATATGAACTCTATTGGACGTGGGATTAACTCTGCCTTGCAGTTATCACGTATCGGTGGTGGTGTCGGAATTACACTGTCAAATCTACGTGAAGCCGGTGCACCAATTAAGGGTTATGAAAATGCAGCTAGCGGTGTGATGCCAGTAATGAAATTATTTGAAGATAGTTTTAGTTACTCCAACCAGCTTGGTCAACGTCAAGGTGCTGGGGTGGTT
The DNA here is from genome assembly GCA_019120335.1 of Candidatus Enterococcus stercoripullorum. Taxonomy (GTDB): domain Bacteria; phylum Bacillota; class Bacilli; order Lactobacillales; family Enterococcaceae; genus Enterococcus_E; species Enterococcus_E stercoripullorum. Next base: position 52,020 of record DWVH01000022.1, on the reverse strand, counting down.
TATCTAAATGTCTTTCATCCAGATATTATCCAATTTTTATCTGCTAAAAAAGAAAATGCTGATGAAAAAATTCGCGTAAAGACCCTTTCGCTAGGTGTATTAGTACCTGATAAATTCTATGAGCTTACACGCAAAAATGAAGATATGTATCTATTTAGTCCATATAGCATTGAACGAGAATACGGCGTCCCATTCTCTTATATCGATATTACAAAAGAATATGATAAGCTAGTAGCTAATCCTAATATTCGTAAAACTAAGATTAAAGCTCGTGATTTAGAAAATGAAATCTCTAAATTACAGCAAGAATCAGGTTATCCATATGTCGTAAACTTAGATACAGCCAATCGTGCTAATCCAATTGACGGAAAAATTATCATGAGCAATCTATGTTCAGAAATTTTACAAGTCCAACAACCTTCTATTTTAAATGGTAAACAAGAATTTGAGGTTTTAGGTACAGATATTAGCTGTAACTTAGGCTCAACCAATATCGTCAATTTAATGGAAAGTCCTGACTTTGGTAAATCTGTTCGTGTGATGACGCGTGCCTTAACCTATGTCACGGATGCTTCAGATATAGATGTAGTTCCTTCTATTCAAAATGGGAATGCTTTAAGTCATACAATCGGTTTAGGTGCCATGGGCTTACACACCTATTTTGCGAAACATCACATGGCATATGGTTCAAAAGAGTCCATTGAATTTACCGATATTTACTTTATGCTTTTAAATTACTGGACAATTTATGAAAGCATGCAAATTGCCAAGGAACGCAAACAAACTTTCCATCACTTCGAAAAATCAAAATATGCTGATGGTAGCTATTTTGAAAAATATGTAACTGGGCAATTCCAACCAAAATCTGAAAAAGTAAAGGCCTTATTTGAAGGTATCTTTATTCCAGATGGACAAGCCTGGACTGAATTAGCACAACTCGTACAAAAATATGGAATGTATCATCAAAATCGCCTAGCAGTTGCGCCAAATGGTTCAATTTCTTATATTAACGATACCAGTGCCAGCTTACATCCAATCACCCGTTTAATTGAAGAACGTCAAGAAAAGAAAATTGGAAAGATTTATTATCCTGCCCCATTACTTTCTAATGACACAATTAAATATTACACTTCTGCTTATGATATGGATATGCGTAAAGTAATTGATGTGTATGCCACTGCGCAACAACATATCGACCAAGGCATGAGTTTAACACTATTTATGCGCTCAGAAATCCCAGCGGGTCTATATGAATGGAAAACAACAACCAAACAAACAACGCGTGATTTAAACATTTTACGTCACTACGCTTTCCACAAAGGAATTAAATCGATTTATTATATTCGTACTTTCACAGATGACGCAGAAGAAATCGGTAGTAACCAATGTGAAAGTTGTGTCATCTAAAAAGGAGTGAAGAAAATGGCAGAAACTTATTATGCAGCGATTAACTGGAATGAAATTGAAGACATTATCGATAAATCGACTTGGGAAAAATTAACAGAACAATTTTGGCTGGATACACGTATTCCCTTATCCAATGACTTAGATGACTGGCGTGGACTTTCTGAATTAGAAAAGACCACAGTGGGACATGTATTTGGTGGCCTAACCCTTTTAGATACAGTCCAATCAGAAAGTGGGATGGAGCATTTACGCAAAGATGCCCGCACGCCACATGAAGAAGCAGTGTTGAACAATATTCAGTTTATGGAATCTGTACACGCAAAAAGTTACTCTTCTATTTTCAGTACTTTGAATACCAAGTCTGAAATTGAAGAAATATTCGAATGGACGAATACGAATCCCTATTTACAGAAAAAAGCCGAACGAATTAATGAAATCTATAAAAACGGCACGGCGCTAGAAAAGAAAGTAGCCAGCGTCTTTTTGGAAACTTTCCTTTTCTATTCAGGTTTTTATACGCCACTTTACTACTTAGGAAACAATAAATTAGCAAACGTGGCGGAAATTATTAAATTAATTATCCGTGATGAGTCCGTACATGGCACTTATATCGGCTATAAATTCCAATTAGGTTTTAATGAATTATCGGCTGAAGAACAAGAAAGTTTACGTGATTGGATGTATGATTTACTTTATGAATTATACGAAAACGAAGAACGCTACACAGAAGAACTTTATGATGAATTAGGCTGGACAGATGAGGTCAAAACTTTCCTACGTTATAACGCCAATAAAGCATTGATGAACTTAGGACAAGATCCACTCTTCCCAGATACTGCTAATGATGTCAATCCAATCGTAATGAATGGGATTTCAACAGGTACAAGTAATCATGATTTCTTCTCGCAAGTCGGCAATGGTTATCTTTTAGGTACCGTCGAAGCAATGAAAGACGAAGATTATCTCATCGGTATGTAAAAAATAGACAGCTTGAAGGAATACTTCTGGCTGTCTATTTTTTCATCTAAAATCAGTCTTTTGTACAATTGTCTAAGAAACTAATTCTTGATATAATCGAATTATCAAAAATTATTACGAGGTGATGACATGGGATTATTTAACGGTTTATTAGGCAATGCAAGTAAAATGAATATCGATGTAGCTCAAAAGGAATTACAAGATGTCTTAATGCCTGAGGAAAAAGTTGATTTAGCCTTCAAACTCGTCCGCGATTTATTAGTTTTTACTGAAAAAAGACTAATTATTGTCGACAAACAAGGCATGACTGGCAAAAAAGTGGAATATAAATCCATTCCTTATCGCTCTATTTCACGCTTTTCAGTGGAAACAAGTGGTCATTTTGACTTAGATGCTGAGTTAAAAATCTGGATCTCTAGTGCCGAACTCCCTGCTGAAAGCTTACAATTCAGAAGTGATGATAGCATTGTGGCCATTCAAAAAGCTTTGGCCCAAGCAGTCTTAAACTAAACCTAAAAGAGAACTAGTCCTTTAATTGTTGCGATTAGTTCTCTTTTTATCTTGCTAAAAAATGATTTGATTCCACAGTTCAATTGGAATGCTTTCAATCTCAGTATTCGTCTCAATAGCCGCGTACACATCACGCTTTATCGCCTCATATCCTTCATTAGCCTCTTCAAGCGTCAAATTTAACGGATCCCACCAACCAATGATTCACTCTGGAAATTTTGTATCGATGTGTTTTTCATACTCTAATTCTAAATCTCTAACTGCTTGGCCAAATTCATCAAGGTTTTTAAATCGCATTTATACCACCCTTATCTTCTACTTAGATATAATTAGTAAATTGTTTTTACCTTTTTCTATAGTTACGACTTTTTTAATTTTCAAATCTATTTTGAAAAAATTCACTCCAGAACGGGTTCTCACGATTGAAAACTGCTATTTCTTCTTCAGTCATGGCATATGGATAGTCGGTAAACAAGTTGTAAATTTTCTTTTTATCAAATGAGAAAAGATGCAGTCCGACTCTGCCCATATTGTCAACCCACCAAATTTGGTCGGCATTATTTTCTTTATAAAAATAAATCTCATCCGACATATCCTATACTTCCTTTCAAAAATATCAGTGGATTTTGGAAACTGTTCATTATTCTTTACTCTTCGCTTAAAAATGCAATGGCTTGTCGATATTTTTCTACTCTTTTGCGATCGATTTCTGTGACAGTAGTTAATCTTGAAAGATCAGAATTATGCTGCAAATCGGCCAACTTTACTTGTCTGGCTAAAGGATTTTGCTTTACATGCATTAAGTATTCTTCATAGGATTCATCACGATTTTTAGTTAGGATTCCAACGGCTTGAACAACCTCCTCAGGTAAGCCCTCCTTGCGTAAATCCTCTAGCGTCCAAGCAGAATCTTCTACTACATTATGCAACAATGCTATCGTTTTAGCTAACTCCCCTTCTACCAAACTTGCAACATAAAGCGGATGATGGATATACGCTACCCCTGCTTTATCAACTTGACCTTTATGCGCATCCTCTGCTATTGCTAAAGCTTTCTGATATAACAACATTTGACACCTCCCATTCTCTATTTCATATTACAATTCTCATTCTAAATCTATTTTTTTAAAATTCCAATTGCTTTTTTCTAGAAAATAATATAAGATACATTTGTTATAAAAAGGAGGCAGCATTATTATGAATGAATCTTATTTTGATGGTGGTTTAGCTACCTATATCGGCACTTATCTACTGGCAGCAATAATTACAATTTGTACACTTGGCATCTGCACACCGTGGGGAATTTGCCTGCTGTATAATTGGAAAATCAAGCATACTGTCATCAATGGACGCAGACTTTATTTCGATGGAACTGCTATGCAATTATTTGGTAACTGGATCAAATGGTTTCTACTCACCATTATTACTTTAGGTATCTATAGTTTTTGGCTCAATATCAAGCTAGAACAATGGAAAGTCAAACATACACACTTTATCTAATACGTTTACGGAGGACTTATGATAATGAAATACTTCTATATCATGATGCTCCTCTTTAGTTTAATTTGCTTGTTTTTAATTCACTTCCTTCATGGCTTGCTGCAATATATGCCATTTGCTTTGTGGGAATGATTATCAAGAGAATGAAAAAATTAGTATCCTTATCCAAACATATCATATTAAAAAAATGAAACACAAAGGATGTGAATAGATACTGTTTAAATTAATTATTGTAAGTTTTATTGCTATAATCGTTGTTCTTTTTGTCAGATTGTCATATTTAAAATATATCAAGCAAGATTTAGTTCAAGAATTAGATGAACTTGAACACAAACAGAAAATAAAAAAAGGTGAAACTAAAATCTGAAAAAAAGGCCATACCACATTTAAATTAGAGCGAATCCCTTTTGACTGGCAAGCACTTATTGTGTATATTTTACTTATTTCCATAATTATTTGGCTTATCATAAAATAAATAAACCAACGAGACTGCTGATATGTTCGCAAAATACCTCAAAATAAATTAATTAAACAAGGGGTAGTCAAAATGGCATTCAAACGTAAAAATCGACACTCCAGAGAAAATCTAGAGCGCCGATAAACGTTGCTATAACAATGTTTTGAATGAAATTCTCGTGCAAAGACGAAATTAATTTGTGAAACCGTACTTTTTGTTGAAACGATCCACGCGTCCGTCTGCTTGAGTGAATTTTTGACGACCAGTGTAGAATGGGTGTGAATCTGATGTTACTTCGACACGGATTAATGGATAAGTGTTTCCATCTTCCCATTCAACTGTTTCGTTTGAAGTTTTAGTTGAACCTGATAAAAATTTGAATCCTGTTGTAGAATCCATAAATACTACTGGATGATAATCTGGATGAATATTTGCTTTCATGTTTTTCTCTCCTTTGCCCTGGTCCATTTGCTGAGCCAGAGTTATTCTTCGTTGACATACAACAAACTTATCTTAGCAAAATACATTTGTACTGTCAATCATTTTAGCTAATTTTTCTTGATATAACGTCTGTTTGGTCGGATGATTTTTTCTTCATTCTCAAAAGTAATATCTTGAAAGGCTTGGATAAATTCTTCATTATTCTTCGTTTTACGTAAAATCTGAATAAATTGCTCAGTATAGTCCAACGAATCACCTACCATATTTTTACGTAAACGCCAAGTCTCTTCTAGTTGTTCTTCTGACATAAGTAAATCTTCTTTACGTGTACCTGATTTCTTCATATCAATAGCTGGGAAAATACGACGTTCTGCTAGTTGACGAGAAAGCTGTAATTCCATATTTCCTGTACCCTTGAACTCTTCATAAATGACATCATCCATGCGACTTCCCGTATCCACTAAGGCTGTAGCTAAAATTGTTAAGCTACCTCCTTCTTCAATATTACGAGCTGCCCCAAAGAATTTTTTAGGTTTATACAAAGCAGCTGGATCAATCCCTCCACTTAAGGTACGTCCACTTGGCGGAACAACCAAATTATAGGCACGAGCAAGACGAGTAATACTATCCATCAAAATCACCACATCGCGCTTATCTTCTACCAATCGCATCGCCCGCTCTAAAACTAATTCCGAAACACGTGTATGGTTGCTTGGCTGTAAATCAAAGGTAGAATATACAACATCCCCTTTGACACTGCGTTCTAAATCGGTCACTTCTTCCGGGCGTTCGTCAATTAAAAGCACAATCAACTCGACCTCTGGATGATTTTCGGTAATCCCATTGGCAATTTCTTTTAAAATCGTGGTTTTTCCGGCCTTTGGAGGTGCCACAATCAAACCACGTTGTCCAAATCCAACGGGCGCAAACATATCAATCATTCGTGTAGTTAACATATTGCCTTTTGTTGATAATTGAATTTGTTTATTTGGATATAGAGGTGTCAATGCCGGAAAGTGTGGTCGTTGTTTGGCTTCTTCAGGGGCTTTCCCATTCACGCTTTCAACGTGCATCAAGCCATAATAACGTTCACTTTCCTTGGGTGGGCGAGCTTTTCCTGCCACTTTATCGCCAATTCGCAACCCGAAACGTCGAATTTGCGAAGAAGAAATATAAATATCTTCAGCACTCGGGCCATAGTTAATTGGTCGCAAAAATCCATAGCCGTCTTGATGGGTAATGTCTAAGATACCTTCCATATAGAAGAATCCTTGCTTTTCTGCCTGCGCGCGGATAACTGCTAGTGAAAGCTCTTTTTTATTCATTTGACTGTAGTATGGAATCTTAAACTCACGTGCATAAGTATAGATTTCTTTTAAAGTTTTATTTTCCAACTCAGCCATTGTTAAATAATCACTCACGGCCGAATCACTCCTCAATCATTTGAATATCTGCCCCTAAAGCAGTTAGTTTTTCAATAATATGGTCATATCCACGTAAAATATTTTCTACCTTGGAAATCTTCGTCGTCCCCTCTGCCATTAATCCCGCAATCACGAGACAAGCCCCCGCACGTAAATCAGAAGCGGCTACCTCTGCACCAGTTAAATGGGCTGTATGACCAAGATACATGTAATTTCCTTCAACTCTTGCATCACCACCCATACGTGCTAATTCAGGAATATGACCGATACGTTTAGGATAAATGGTATCAATAATTTCTGATGTTCCTTGGGCTTTAAATAGTAATGGCGTAATCGGTTGTTGTAAATCAGTTGCAAATCCCGGATATGGGAAAGTTTTGACGCTAATTGGATTTAATTTATCTGCAGGATAAACATAAATACTATCTTCAGAAATATCCATTCGCACACCCATTTCTTCTAACTTAGCAATAAAGCTTTCTAAGTGTTCGAAAATCACATTTTTAACCGTCACGCCTTGTCCTACCGCAGCTGCCATTGAAAGATATGTTCCGGCTTCAATACGGTCTGGAATAATCATGTGACGGCACCCATGCAAATGCTCGACCCCTTCAATTCGGATTTCGTTGGTTCCTGCCCCACGAATTTTCGCACCCATATTATTTAATAAAGTTGCTACATCGATAATTTCAGGTTCGCGAGCTGCGTTTTCAATAATGGTCTTGCCTTTTGCCTTCACCGCTGCTAACATCACATTAATCGTAGCACCAATCGAAACCATATCCATATAGATACGTTCCCCTTGAAGTCCTTTCTTATCAGTACGTAAATACATCGCGCCTTGTTCGTTGGTCACTGTAGCACCTAAAGTTTCAAATCCTTTAATATGCAAATCAATTGGACGAGGCCCTAAATTACAGCCACCAGGTAAACCAACAACCCCTTCACCAAATTTTGCTAATAATGCGCCCATAAAATAGTATGAAGCACGTAAGCTATTGATTTTACCACTTGGCATCGGAATAGAAACAATTTCTCTTGGGTCGATTTCTAAAGTATTATTTTCAAACTTCACTTTTACACCCATAATTTCCAAGATTTCCATTAATGAGTGAACATCTTGAATATCTGGAACCCCCTCTAAGATAACTGGAGAATCCGCTAAAATAGCAGCCGGAATTAAGGCCACTGCACTATTTTTAGCTCCTGATATCGTTACTTCTCCTTTTAATGGACAATTTCCATTAATGACTATTTTTTTCATATATATTCACCTTTAACTAAAGAATTATTGCGAGATTTTTACTCATCCTTAATATTTTATCATAGAAAATCTTTAGAAAAAAGAAATAAGAATAAACTCTTAAAAAAACATTTGTCTATTTAATCTACTTAAGGCCAAAAAAAGACAGCTATCATCTCAACAATATCTGTCTATTACTATTCTTAGTCTAATTGGAACACTGTAATAATTTGGCCATTATCAGATCCATAGCGAATCTCAGCTAAAAAGCAAGGAACTCCGCTATTAAAATAAGTGGTTTGTTCTATTCTTAAAATTACCTGATATTCATCTACACACAAATACTTTTTATCATAAAAATCAGGAAAGTCAGCAGTAATTTTTAGTAATGATTTAGCTAATTTTTGTTTTGTTTGGATATAAATATATTCATAGAGCGAATCTTCTAAGTCATCCATTTGTAATTCTGGAAAATATTTTTGTGGAATTAATAAATATTCTAGACGTAAAGGTTCGCTATTTACATAACGTAACCGAGTAATATCATAGACCAATTCATTGGCTTTTAGCATTAATTTAGCTGCTTCGTCTTCATCAAGCGGACGAATATCAAACGAAATCATTTGGCTAGTCACATTATAGTTCTTGGCGGATTTTAGACGCATATCGATATCTTTATTTTGATGCAGCATATAATCAGAATAAAGGACCCCATCATCTTTTACGACCGTCCCTACCCCTTTTTTAGACAATAAAAAGCCCTCCATAGATAAAACTCGCAAGGCCTTTTGTATCGTAATTCTACTTGTATGATATTGTTTGGCTAAATCAAATTGTTTCGGTAAATAATCTCCAGCATGATAATATCCGGATTGAATTTTTTGTCGGATATCAGCCGAAATCTCTTTATATCCATAATTATCCATATCAATCCCTCGTTATATAAAAACAAGAACACCAATTAAATATATTATTCACTTTCTTCTACATTATTATTATACACCAAATAAAAAATAAAATGTATCAAGATAAATTAAATAATCTTGTTATCTTGACAATAATGCGAGATATTCAGATTTAACGGTATAAAAAAAACATCACCTACAAAAAATGTAGATGATGCATTAAAATTGCAATTTGCGTAAATCAATTAAGCTTTGTTAGCTGAACCGAACCAGTCGATGTGTTCTTCAGCGTCTTTAACGATAGCTGCTTTACCAGGAGCTAGTAATTTACGTGGGTCGAATCCTTTACCTTCTAAATCTTTGCCAGCTTCGATGTATTCACGAGTAGCTTTAGCAAATGATAATTGGAATTCAGTGTTAACGTTAACTTTAGAAACACCCATTTTAATTGCTTTTTCGATTTGTTCTTGAGGAATACCTGATCCACCATGTAATACTAATGGTACATCGTGACCTACAGCATCAGCAATTGCTTGTAAGTGATCAAAAGCAAGACCTTGCCAGTTTTCTGGGTATACACCGTGAATGTTACCAATACCACAAGCTAAGAAATCAATACCTGTAGCAACGATTTGTTTACATTCTTCGATATCAGCTAATTCTCCAGTACCGATAACGCCGTCTTCTTCACCACCGATTGAACCAACTTCACATTCTACAGAAACGCCTTTAGCATGTGCTTTAGCTACAACGTCTTTAGCTTTTTCTAAGTTTTCTTCAAATGGTAAGTGAGAACCATCAAACATAACTGAAGTATAACCAGCTTCGATACATTCTAAAGCTGCTTCATATGTACCATGGTCTAAGTGTAAAACTACTGGTACAGTGATGTTCATTGATTCGATTAAGTTTTCTACTAAGTTTTTAACAACTTTATAGCCACCCATGTATTTAGCAGCACCCATAGAAGTTTGGATTAAAACTGGAGCATTCTTAGCTTGAGCAGCTTCTAAGAGTGCTTGAGTCCATTCTAAGTTATTTGTGTTGAACGCACCTACAGCGTATCCACCTTTACGTGCTGCCTTGAAAATTTCAGTACCTGATACTAATGGCATAATTAATTCCTCCTAAGTATTAGAAAAACTTTTATTTGTTAAGCTGTACTTAACCAACATGTATATTTTAGCAAAATTTTTCACGAATTACTAGCATTATCGCTATAAAAATTTAACTTTTTTCAAAAATAACCGAAAAGAACAGCTTTTCATTTCGAAACATTTTCTGAAAATAAAATTAAGCACCCGACAATTGGCCGAGTGCTAAAATATATTATTGATTATCTAAAGAAGCTTCCACAAAGGCTTTGATTAAACGTTGTGGACGGTTTGGACGAGAAATTAGTTCTGGATGGAATTGGCAACCAACAAAGAATTTTTTCTCTGGTAATTCAACGATTTCCACTAAGCGATTATCTGGAGAAACTCCTGAAAAGACTAAACCATGTGCTTCAAACATTTCACGGTATTTATTATTGAATTCATAGCGATGGCGATGACGTTCTTGTACGACTTCTTGATTATCATAAGCCGCTGCTGTTTTGGTGCCTTTTTTCAATTTGCATGGATATAAACCTAAACGTAATGTACCACCTAAGTTTTCAACATTTTCTTGGTCAGCCATCAAGTCAATAATATTGTTTTTAATTCCTGGATGATTTTCAGCGGTATGCGCATCTTCTAAACCGACGACATTGCGGGCAAATTCCACACACGCCATTTGCATCCCAAGACAAATACCAAGAAATGGAATATCATTTTCACGCGCATAACGAATGGCTTCAATCTTACCTTCTACCCCACGATCACCAAAGCCACCTGGGACTAAGATACCATCTACATCACTTAAGTAATCCGCTACATTTTCACGGGTTAACTCATGTGATTTCACCCATTTCAAATCAATCTCAGCATCAAAGGCAAATCCTGAATGTTTCAAACTTTCCACCACTGAGATATAAGCATCTGGTAATTCGACATATTTACCGACTAAAGCGATTTTGACTGTTTTCTTCAAGTTCAAGACACGATTTTCTAATTCTTTCCATTCAGTCATATCCGCAGCAGGGACATCTAATTTAAGATGATCACAAACAATTTGGTCCATGCCTTGTTTTTGTAAGTTCAACGGAATAGAATACAAAGTTTCGACATCTCGTGACTCAATGACTGCTTCTGGTGCCACATCACAAAATTGCGCTAATTTATTCTTCGTTCCTTGTGAAATTGTTTGTTCGGTACGTACCACAAGAATGTTTGGTTGAATCCCTAAACCACGTAATTCTTTAACGCTATGTTGGGTTGGCTTAGTTTTCATTTCCCCAGCAGCTTTTAAATACGGAATCAAAGTAGTGTGAATATACATCACATTATCAGAACCTACATCTGCCTTCATTTGGCGTAATGCTTCTAAAAATGGTAATGATTCGATATCTCCAACCGTACCACCGACTTCTGTAATAATCACATCAGAATCAGTTAGACTCGCTGCACGCATAATTTTTTCTTTAATTTCATTGGTGATATGAGGAATCACTTGAACAGTCGCCCCTAAGTATTCCCCTTTACGTTCTTTACGTAGTACTTCTGAATAAATCTTACCTGTCGTAACGTTTGAGTATTTGTTTAAATTAATATCAATGAAACGTTCATAGTGTCCAAGGTCAAGGTCAGTTTCGGCACCATCATCGGTAACGAATACTTCCCCATGTTGATATGGGCTCATCGTACCAGGGTCCACATTAATATATGGGTCAAATTTTTGAATCGTTACTTTCAAGCCACGATTTTTTAGTAATCGTCCTAATGATGCAGCGACAATTCCTTTACCAATTGAAGAAACAACGCCACCAGTTACAAAGATATATTTTGTCATTTCTTTTCTCCTTTACGTGTTTTCAGGAAGATTCATAAAAATAAAAGACGCCCCCTATCCAATCAAAATCAGAATGAATAGGGAGCAATTATTTACACGAATCTGACTCTTACATTTTAAGAGTGCCCAAGCAATATACTACAGGGTCAAGCAAGAGATGTCAACTACTTACTGAAAATTTTCTTTATTTATTCTCTATCTCTTTAGAAAATGATCCCTTCAAATTCTTCGACACTCATTTGTTTTAGTGGTTGATGCTTTTCAATTGCCTCTCCATTGCCCCCTTAATGGCTAAAATCAAAACACAAACCGCTGGAAACAGGGTCTATGATATTTAGTGTTGTCACTCAAATTGAGGGTAACACTGAATATCTTTTTTGTTTGAAATAATCCCGAGTTTATCATTTTATATTTCGTAAATCCGTCTTTACCGCTTGATAGAACTGTATTTTTTTCGCTTTTTCTAAAATTTATATTGTTGTATATGGTTGTATATGATATAATGGAATCATGGCTTACATTAAAACGACAACTAATAAAGAAGGACGAACACATGTCTATCTTGTAGAGGGTTACCGAAAAGACGGGAAAGTTAAACAAAGAATTATTCATAAATACGGTTTACTTGACGAATTGGAGGCAGTAGAACCTGGAATCTTAGAACGTCTGAAAAAAGAGGCTAAAGCAGGACTTTTAAATTCTAACCAGACAATTCAAGTGACATATGAGTTGCTTGAACCGATGAATGAACCAGATAAATCATATGGCTGGATGGTTTTGGACAGTCTATTTGAGGAATTGAAACTCCATGATTTCATGAAAAAAGTAAAAACAAAATCAAATTATGACTTAACAACTGCGCTGAAATTACTCGTATTTCAACGAATATTAAACCCTAACAGTAAATTAGCTACTGTGGAATCACAAGTAGATTTATTTGGTGATTGGGATATTAACTTGAATGCAATTTATCGGTATCTTGATAAATTGGATGAAATCAAAAATGATATTCAGCTTCATCTCCATCAAGAGATTAGCCGATTGACCAATAGAGAAAGTCGCCTTGTTTTTTATGATGTGACAAATTATTATTTTGAGACAGACATCTCTGATGAAGAAGAAATCTCTGAAGAAGGGGAAATCATTCATGTTGGACTCCGTAGACGAGGTCCGAGCAAGGAACACCGCCCTAAACCGATTGTTCAACTTGGTCTTTTTATGGACACAAACGGAATTCCTATTAGCTACAAGCTGTTTCGTGGAAATCAAACTGACCCTGTTACTTATCTTCCAGCAGTTGAAGAGGGAAAAAAACAATTTGGAATTGAGCGAATCATCGTTGTAGCGGATAAGGCAATGAATAGTAAAACCAACGTTTCAGAAATGTTTGAACAAGGGGATGGTTGGCTCTTCTCTCAAAAACATCGAGGTAAAAGAGGGGCTCCCAAAGATATTCAAGAGCAAATCTTAAATCCAGCAGATTGGCATTTCAATCAAACAGAAACTTTTGCGAAAAAATCTTATATTCGCAGTCGAAAGCTAGGTACGGGAAAAAATGCGCCAGTCGTAGAAGAAAAAGTGTTAATTACTTGGAGTAAGAAGTATGCCGACCGTGAGCGCATTCGCAGAGAGGGTGCTCTTGAATACGCTAGTAAATTAACCAACGCAGAACTATTTCGTCAAACGAGTAAGAAAGGTGGTAAGAAATATCTCGATTTATCGTATTTAGACAAGGAAACAGGTGAACTTAAGCCCTTCTCTCCAATAATCAAGATCGACAAAGAACAGGTAGCATTCGATGCACAATTTGACGGAATTAATGTCCTTGTCACTAGTGAAATCAAACTGTCTGATGAAGCTATTCTTGATTCTTATAAACAACTAAGTAAGATTGAGGACTGTTTTAGAGTGACTAAAACAGAGATAGATAGTCGTCCAGTTTACGTATGGACAGAAGAACATATCCAAGCTCATTTTTTAACCTGCTTTATTGCACTTATCTTAATTAGGCTGCTTCAGTACAAAACGAACTGGGCTATGAGTCCAACAAGAATGATAAATGCCTTGAATAGCGCTAAAGCAACACACTTACAAGATGATTATTACAGACTTCAAGAAAATTCAGATATGACGGAATTGAACAAACTTCTCGGGCATGACTGGCAAAGAGGAATCGTGAAATTTGAAGAACTTAAAAACTACGCTAAAAATTCATATACAACACTAAAATAATTGAAAAAGATAGCCGAAACCCTTGATATTCAAAGGTTTAGCTATCTTTTTGATTTTTACAAGTGATAAACTCGGGAGGGTAACACTGAATATCTTTTTTGTTTGAAATAATAGAAAAAGACATCTGTTTCCTCTATAATTAAGTCGACCAAAACCATTAAAGAGTGAAACATGATGTCTTTCTTACATAATATCAAAATACTTGCCTAGATACAGCACATTTATCAAAAATCTACTAATTACTCCATTATTTACTTATTTGTAAACATTACCATCAAAATCTAGTAATATCAACTTAATATACAACATAAAATAATATCTGTTTTATTTAATTGCTGATTTTTTAAAAATTTAGCAATTTCGTCAATAAGTTCTGGATGCCAAGCGTCGGAGTTCAATACACCTTTATGCCACATTGAGTACTTAGCACCTTTATCAGTTGTACCCCATCCATTACCATAATGAATAAGCAAACCCATTTTTTCCATAATTTTATTTAGATTATTTACATTTTTAACATCAAATCCCATATCTTGTAACTTATTTACAATTTCTATTTTATATAAATCCCCCCTTAGGATTGTATGGCATAATTTTCTACCTTATTTCTAAAATAATCGAATTTTATTGAAAACACGCTAAGTAGATAATATCAATTTCAGCATTTTAGTTGAAAAGTCTAAAGAAATTCAATCAAAAATTATCTAGTAATTACAAATAATCTCCTTAGCTTCTTTTAAAATTTCTATATAATTCTCACAAAAAAGTTGCAAGGAAGCCCACGGTTTCAACCGTAGGAGGAATTGCAAACCAGTAAATGTTGCAACAAAAAGCAATTATTTTTAACAATATATACATGGTGGAAAGATTTTCTTGCTATACTTTAAATGTAAAAAAGGTCTTGACACGAGCCTTAGGTTATTGTTAAACGAGTCAACGGACTTGTTGGGTAATAAAAGTCTTAAGAAAACAGATTTAGTGATTATTGCTTTAGGTGACTAAAGTTTTAATAGAGATTTCTCAATACTTAAGAACCCCACGACTTTAGTTTCAAACAATGTTAGAGTTCGAACGAACTCTAACACATGTATTGTTCTGCGAAAGCAGGTCGTGGGAGTGTAAGTTAAGTACACCACAGTTTTAACTGTGGGAGTGTCAGATTTTCTTAGTACTACTGAACTCCCCATAATCAGTAGATTCTCTTATTCTTGGCTAGGCACTCGCCTAGCCAATATTTTTTTAGAATTAAACAGCTTCGGTTAATATGAAACTACTATAATTTTTCGTTAACAATAAAAAAGGAGAAAGTACGTATTAGGATACCTTCTCCATGTTTCGCTAAATTTAAAGGAACAATTTAAATAAGATTACAGCAATAGGAAGTGCAATAATTGTTCTTTCAATAAAAATGATAAATAATTGAAAAATATTAACCTTCATAGGAGATTTTAATATTATGGCTCCTATCTCGGTCAAATATATTATTTGACTTGTTGTAACAACCCCTAATATGAAACGAGAACTTAAAGCTGGTTCATTCGCTAATAATAATGGTGGAATATACATATCTCCAAATCCAACAAGCACACTAGAGGATAACTTCATCGCATCCTCAATCCCAAGCAATTGCATATAATAGCCAAATGGAATAGATACAATTTGAAATACAAGAGTATGTTTAATAACGGCAAGCATGATAGTCCCCCAAGCAATCACCAAGGGAATCAAATCTAAAAATACACTGCAGTATACATATAGACCACTTCTTACCACAGTAGAAATCGAAGAATGTGAGGCTTTCTTACTTGCTAAATACAATCCCCATTTTACTGGATGATAACCTTCTGGAATAATTTCTGCACTTTGATCTCCTACACCTTCATTATAAGTATTTGGAATAGATCTCAATGGCCATAGCCTTGGCACAATTATAGCTAAAACAAAACAAGTAATACAAATACAAACGTACCAAATCGTGAAATAGCCTTCCAACTTCATGATTTTTGAAATTACAAAACAAAATGGAATTGAAACTAATGAAAAGTTTGTCGTTATTGTTAAAGCTTCTCTTGTTGAATAGTAGCCTAATTCAAATTGACGAACAGTTAGTAATGCTCCCGCGCTTGAAGCTCCAAGCCAAGAGGTCATTAAATCAATGGCCGACCTTCCAGGGCACGTAAAAATAAACCGAACAAATTTTTGGACTAAAACGCCTACAAATTCCATAATTCCAAAATCTGTTAATAATGGCATTGCAAATGCGATAATAAAAACAACGGAAATTAATATTTTAGAGACACCTAACATCTCTTCTCCAGTGGATGCACCAATAATGTACTCTGGACCAATATTAAAATAAATCATATAATAAAATACAATACCAACTATTCTGCTAAAAAGATAAAATCCTTTAGGTCTAAAGATATTATTAATCTCCCTGTTATAAATAATATTTTTAGTACTAAAAAATCCAAAGATAGTACAAAACAACGAAATACTTATAAATAAAAACAATAAAAGCGATAAGTAATCTATGGGACCTTTTGATAATACAAACTGTAATTTATCAATAATCACCCCCACAAATATCGTAAATGTTTTCTCTTTAGGTATAGGAATTAAAAATAAAAAAACACCTACAAAAGATGCACTAATAAATTTTAAAACGTCTTTAGAATTATATTCCAATAAGTTTTTATTAGTCTTTTCCATCACAAATCACCTCAATAAAAAATACTGTATTGAAGTTTAACAGAATAACGTATCTACTTCAATACAGTAATGCATATTATTCTAGTCACTAACTAATTTAAATACTTTTTCTTTTTGATTAGTTAGATAGTAAACAATATTTTGTGATGATATACGTTGTAAATCTGCAATCGATGAACTTGTATAGAAAGCAGCGTGCGGAGTAATAATCACATTGTTTCTATTTACTAAATCGTGATGAGCCAAATCAGGATGCTCATCTTTTAATACATCAAGCCCCGCACCTTTTATATAGCCTAAATCCAAGGCTTTAGACAAATCTTCCTCTACAACGCAGGCACCACGTCCCATATTAATAAAATATGGTTTTTGGGCCATTTTTGAAAATTTTTCTAAATCAAAGAAATGATAATTTGATTCATTTAAATTCATATTATTTGTAATTACATCAGATTCATTCATCAATTGTTCAGAATCAACGATTTCAACATCTAATCTAACCGCTTCCTCTTTATCAGCCTTTGGATCACAAGCTAAAACTCTCATTCCTAATGCAACTGCACGTTTGGCAACAGCCTTTCCAATTTTACCAAATCCAAAAATACCCAAGGTTAAATCTTGAATACGTTTATTTTCTTCGCCAACTTCATATCTCCATTTATTATTTTTTTCAACATCATACGAATAAATTTTTAAATTCTTTACTAATGATAAAATAAGGGAAATTGTGTACTCAGCTACATCAATTGTGCAATATTCACCCACAGGACAAATTCCTACGTGTCGGTTTTTAGCTATTGATAAATCCACATTATCATATCCTGTTGCATTTATAGAAATCACTTTAATATTAGGTGCATGATCAAACATTTCTTTATCAAATTGAATAAATGCTGTTAATAAAGCATCCGCATCTTGAATTATTTTATAAAACTCTTCTTTTTTATTATCATCATACTCAAATACAACAATATCCACATCTTCACCTAGTCCATTTCTCAATACTTCAAATTCAATATCATGGCTAGGCATCATTGAATCTTTATAGTCCGATATTACTATTTTCATATCAACCCACAGCAAATTATTTACTGTGGGATTGTCACTTCCTTTTTATATTCTTTTATGCTCTTCTTACAGGGAAAGTCATACAATGTGGACCGCCACCAGCTTTTAAAATTTGTTCTAACGGTAATTTAATAACCTCAATACCTTCAGCTTCCATTGCCTCATTCACGGATTTATTATTTTCAATACCCAACACTTTACCATTTCCTAAGGCTTGAACATTACAACCATGCTTAAATACTAATTCACTTGGAACGTCAATAATTTTATAATTTCTACGTTTAAGCATCTGAATAAAGTTGTAAGGAAGTTGTTCTGTAGCAGCAATACATACTTTTTCAGCAACAATGTTAAACACCATATCTAAGTGTAAATTAGCCGGGGGAACAGGCACACCTACAACAGTGTAACCATATTTTGCTAACTGCTCACGTAAATTATCTACACCAGCTTGGTCGGTTCGATCAACCAAGCCAAACGCTAAAGTATGATCATCAATCATCCAGAAATCTCCACCTTCAAAGCAACCTGCATTCACACGAGCAATGACTGGAATACCTAGTTCTTTTAATTTTTGCTCATACACTTCTGTTTCTTTTTGACGTGCAGGATGACGGAATTTACCAATGATAGCGCCTTCTTTAACCATTGCACCAAAATCTCGAGCAAAAGTTTGAACTTGTAACTCTTTATGAGCATCTACTTCATGTACGATCACACCATTTTCTCTATATGCATTGACCAAGGTTTGCCATTCTGCAACCATACGTTCATTTTGCTCAGTTTCGCCTTTCTCCATCCATGACTTAGTAATCTCATTAATGGCATTGAACACATAAAATTTAGGAGAACATACAATGACTTCTTTTAACACATTAGTTGCATTACTTACATAAATATTTTCTGACATAATTAAACACTCCTTATAAATTAGTATTTTTTAAAATACCATAATATTTAATAATAATAATCCTACACAAGCAATAAAGAAGATACATAGATATTTAGCACTAACTTTAATCCATGTTCCATAGTCAACATGAACAGCTTGTGTACAAGTCATCACAATGATAGAGGTTGGTGCAATCATTTTCACTAAGCCTAATGCAAAATTATAGATAACTACCATTGTTGACTCGCTAACTCCCGCAAAAATTGCTAATGGAGCCATTATTGACATAGTCGCTGCAGCCAAACCAGTTGAACTTGGAATGAAAGCCGCTAAAACAAGATATACGACAAAACAAACTACAACAAATACTGAAGTTGGCAAACTTCCTAATGTTTTTTCGCAAGCATTTAAAACTGTAGCTGTAATATTTCCATCAGTCATAATTACTTGAATTCCTCGAGCTAAAGGCACGATAAACGCTGTAGATACTAAAGCAGCCGATCCTTTAATTAATATTTTGATAATTTTGTCAACGTCATATTTCATTACAAAACCAGCTAAGAAAGTCATCACAATTAATAGACCATTAATTTCATTAAAATACCAATCTCCAAATGGCACTAAATGATTGCCTAAGATAGTTCCGAAGACAATATTATGATTCATCCAATCAGTTGCTTTTGCAAAGAATGTAAAATTCTCATTTAAAGCGGTCCAAGGAATCAATGAAATAATCATTATAGCAAAAGTTGCTAAGAAAATATAGAAGACTTTCCTTTGTCGGCTATCCATGACTTCTTGTTTACCCTCTGCACTAGCAAATTCTTCTATATCTTGTTGATGTCTGTAGTACTGTGGAGACGCTTCTGGATTTTTTTGAACTTTTTTTGCATATTGACAAATTAAAAATGAAACCAAGGATAGTAACGCTACAAAAACAAAAGCTCTAAAAACAATGCCTTCACCTGGACTAATACCGGCAATACCAGACGCGATACCCGTTGAAAATGGATTAATAACTGAAGCAGCACATCCTGCTTGCGTACCAAAAATTACTATCATTAACGCAGTAATAGTGTCTAACCCAAGAGATAAAATAATCGGAAGAAACATTAACAAATACACAAATCCTTCTTCATACGCCCCTTGTACCGTACCAAATATCCCCATTACAAAAGTGAGAACTGTAATCAACACCGCAGTCTTATCTTTATATTTTGATGCTATTCCTTTCAATGCAATATTAATCGCACCGATTGTATCCATCATTTCTAAGAAAGCCCCGAACAACATAACATTTAACGAAATGGTTATAGCCCCGGAGATTTTTTCATTACCTACCATACCAATGATAGGTGCCATAATTACATCCCATAAACCTTGTCGGTTCGCCGCAATTCTTTGATATGTTCCTGCAATATTTTGCCCAGCATCATTAACATCATACTTCCCACCAGGAACAAACCACGTTAATATCGCAACCAATATTAACAGAAAGAAGATTATTACATAAGTATTAGGTGATTTGAACTTCTTCTTTTCCATATTTCATCAACTCCCTACAACCATCGTCCCCTCTTGACCATGTAAAGCTTCATTTAAATAATTAATCGATGTAATAATTCCAATTCTTTGCTTACTTGAACCCACAAAATTAATCACAGCTTCAACTTTAGGTAACATAGATCCTTTACTGAATTGATCTTGATCAATATATTCGCTAAGTTCATCAACAGTAACATTTTTAAGAGATTTTTGCGTTTCTTTACCATAATTTACATATACATTAGAAACAGCTGTAAGGATAATCAAATAATCAGCATCTAATAATTCTGCTAATTTTGCACTTGCAAAATCCTTATCAATCACAGCAGCAATACCTTCATAAATACCCTCATGTTGAACAACTGGAATACCTCCACCACCGCAAGCGATTACAATTTTACCTTCGTTGAATAGCGAATTAATAATCTCTTTTTCAACTATATCCAACGGTTTTGGAGATGGAACCATACGTCTGTAGCCTCGACCTGCATCCTCTTTAACTACATAACCATATTTCTGAGAAATCAGTTCTCCTTCTTCTTTTGAATAAAATTTTCCAATTGGTTTAGTTGGATTAATAAACGCAGGATCATCTGGACTAACTTCAACTTGCGTAATTATTGATTGTGCTTTCGTGCTTAACTTTCTTTTATTACACTCATTCGTGATTTCATTTTGCAAGTGATATCCAATGTACCCTTCACTCATTGCATTACATTCCGGAAATGGTAACTCATCACTTGAATCCATGTTTTCGTAATATTCCGTAAATGCTAAATTAATCATACCTACTTGCGGTCCATTTCCATGACTCACAATTAATTGATGTCCTTTTTCAACTAAATCCACTAATCCAGGAACCACTTTCTGAATTGCTTCTTTCTGTTCACTTGCGCTATTTCCAAGAGCATTTCCACCTAAAGCCACAACTATTTTCGCCATACATCCACCTAATTTCTTTTATCAAATTATCTGAGTTGTTCATAATAGAACAACTCAGATTTTTATTGAATGTCAATCTGCATAAGCAGCTAAGATTGCTTTAATTGAATGCATTCTATTTTCAGCTTCATCAAAAATAACCGATTGACTGCATTCCATAACTTCATCAGTGACTTCTTCCCCTCTATGTGCTGGAAGACAATGCATGAAAATAGCATCTGGTTTCGCTTTTTTCATTGCATCCATTGTCACTTGATAAGGTGCAAAAGCTTTCTTCAAATATTCAATTTCTTCTTCTGATTGCCCCATACTATATTGAGACATTCCATAAACAATATCTGCATCTTTTAACGCTTCGTCAAAGTCTTGTGTAAATACTACTTTTGCACCAGTCATCGTAGCTCGACGTTTAGTTTCTTCAACAATTTCTGCATCTGGTTCAAGGCCTTCTGGACACGCAATATATAAATCCATACCTAAAGATGCACACATAATCATCGTCGTATAACAAACATTGTATAGATTTCCTGAATAGCAAACCTTCAATCCTTCGAATTTTCCTTTTTTCTCTTTAATTGTCATCAAATCGGCGATACCTTGAGTTGGATGAGCTAAGGCGGTTAATCCGTTAATTACAGGATTTTGCATCCATTTAGAACATTCTTCAACAATTTCATGTCCAAAAGTTCTAATGAACAAACCGTCAAAGTATCGATCTAAAACACGACAAGTGTCTTTCAAAGGTTCTCCTCTAGTCATTTGCATTTCATCCGGACGTAAATAAACAATTTTAATACCTAAGTCAGCAGCCGCTCTCTCTAAGGCATTGCGTGTACGCGTACTATTTTTTTCAAATAACGCTGCCCAAACTTGTCCTTTCAGATATTCATGTGGCTCTCTAGCTGTCCATTTACGTTTAAAATCTAAAGATAAATCTGTAAGAAATTCAATCTCCTCACGATCCATATCTTTAAATGCTAAAAAATCTTTTCCTTTAAATCTATTTCTCATAGGTTTACATCTCCTTATCTCTTGATGTCTTTATTCTATTAGAAACTTCGCAAAAAAAAAATTGTACAAAAACACACTTTGAAATCGCTTTCGTTGTGTTTTTGTACAATTCTGGTTAATCAGATGACAAATGAGCTATCTGCATAGCTATATATATATTCATCAAACTATCTGGATGGCTAATATCAACTTCTAAAACTTGTTCTATCCTTTTTATTCTTGCCCTTAAAGTATTTTTATGAATAAAAAGTTTTTTGCTCGTTTCATTATGAGAAAAACCAGATTCCAAGAAAACTTCTAATGTTGGAAATAAAGCTGTACGATGTTTATTATCGTATTCTTTTAGCGGACAAATATAAGTATCCAACATTTTATTTACATATAATTGATTGATTTTTCCTTGATCATCTAAAAACATTTTTAAAATTCCTAGTTTATTATACAACAAGTATTTTTTGTTTGAATAATTTGAAATAAGAATACTCACGGCTTGTTTTGCTTCTTTAAGGGCTAAATTTAATTTCCAGTATGGATGAACTTCACTTACACCTATATAGAAGCGACTATTTTTGTATTTGTATTGAAGAAAGTTAAGCAATTCACACACGAAACTTTCAGCATCCTTATTAATATTTGGCAATAAAATAATCCAATCATGCCTTCTAGAAAAAATCAAATAATTCTCATCATAAAAATCACATTGCAAAACATCTTCTCTAAATTTTATAAAAGTATTATTTTCTTGAATAAAGGCATAATTGCTTTTTGGGGAAGAATCTTTAATAACAATTATCCTATAACTATCGTAAATTTTACTTCCCAAAGAATAGCTAATTCTATTCTTCTCATTATCGTTACTTTCATTTATATTTAATAAATCTTCAAAAACCAAATTTCTATAATGATTATTTGCTAATTTATATTCGTATTGATAAGATGATTTCAACCGATATATCAAACAAAAAATTTCAATTTTGGCCAATACATCTTCTGTTAATAATTCTACATACTTCTCTTGTTTAATAACTAAATATGGAGAATTTTTCCTAGAATCAATAATCGGAATATAAAAAAATGTATGTTGAGCAGTGTATACGTCTACACGTTGATCAATTACACCTATAATTTGTTTTCCTTCATAAGTAACCCCTATTTTTTTAAATATTCCTGGAACTACTTCACCAATACCTTGTACATAATTCTCCCATGAAAAATCTACACTGTAATCTATCAAATTAAAATTAGAACCTATTACAGCAACAGAATATCCTACTAATTCATAAAATATTTCGCACATATCCTTATAGCTATTCTTTTCTGATAATGTTGTCAACATCTTCTTATAAAAAATATCTACATCTTGGAGCACTTTAGAATGATTGCTTATTATTAAAGATTGAATCGGAGACATAATATCACTCCAACTGAAAAAATTATCAACAAAAAAAATGGGAACTTCATGCATTATACATAAGTCAACTAACCGATCACTTATAAATTCTTTATATATTTTTTTTGTGATAATCCCACTAATCTTCTTAATAACCTCTAGTAAATATTTATCTTCAAAAAATACTTTGACATATTCACCTCCAACTATTATAAGCTCTCCTTGCTTAATCCATTTTTTCATATCTCTAGTGTCCATTACATTAATCCCTGTGACTTCCGTTTCTAAATTATCAAGATCCAGTGTACATTCTTCTCTAGACAATTCTTTTATTTTCGCAATATCATTAATCGTTATCATTTTATCACCTTTAATTTTTTACCCAAAACATTTAAAGAGCATAACAAATTATAACACACAAAAGCATCTGTATTCATAAAATGTTAATAACAAATGCCTCTAATTTATATAGCTTTTTACACCGGCGTTTCAAAACTACTGTAATGTTTAATTCGTATTTTCTATGCATTTTTTATCAATTTATATATGAATAACTCAAACTTCGCACCTAAATAAGTGCTTAAATACCTTGATAAATCAATAAAAATTGATATAAAAACAGCATGAAACCATCCGGTTTTGATATAATTAAGTTAGTCAAAAAAACATCCCCCGAAGGTTCATGTTATGACTAAAAGTATAACACAAATAACTCAAAACGATAAGCAACTATCAAAATCTATCAAAAAATTTTTTATAAAATTTCATATTTCCTCAGCTCTAAAAGCATCCAATGCCTACAAAAAGAAAGGTTTACCTGTGGTAGAAATTTTCTAATATCTGTTTTTGTTGATTTTTTCTAACAGAAGCATGTACATGAATATGCTTACAGGTAGAAACACGCCTTCTTTTTCAAAGGATACAGTGTATCGTTTCATGAAAATGATTCAGATTAACTGGATTCGATTCACAACACTTCTTTCAGCTCGAATCATCTCGTCCCTTTGAACTCTGAAAATCGAGTAAATGTGCTTATCATTGATGATTCCCTTTTTGAACGTAACCGTTCAAAAAAGTTGAACTCCTTGCTAAAATCTATGATCACGCAAAACATAAATACGCATTCGGATTTCGAATGCTTACTTTAGGTTGGTCAGATGGGTGCACTTTCTTACCAATAAACAGCGTTCTTCTTTACACGGAAAATAGTAAAAACCGAATGAATGAAGCAGTAGAAATGGATAAAAGAACTGTTGGTTACAAACGCAGAAAATTGTCCATGAAAAAAGGAACCCATGCAATGCTTACGCTTCTAGAAGCAGCGAAGAAAGCTGAAATTCCAGCAAAATACGTTCTTTTCGACAGTTGGTTTTCATCACCAAGTACACTCCACGCCGCAAAAAATATGGGCTATGATGTAATTGATATGGTAAAGAAAACTCCAAGGTGGAAAATCAAGATATTTACTCTCGGTAACGATTGAAGTTGTAAAAGATGATGCTATCATTCCTGCTAAAGTAGTTTATGTCCGAAATCATAACAAACGAAAAGAATACCTCTGCTTGATTTCTACAAACGTAAATTTGGACGAAAATGAGATCATTCGAATTTATGGAAAACGCTGGGATATAGAAGTTTTCTTCAAGGTATGCAAAAGCTATCTTAACCTAAGTAGAGAATGTAACTCCCTATCCTACGATGCAATAACTGCGCATACTGCGGTTGTTTTTATACGATACATGATGCTTTCGCTAGAGAGTAGGGAATCCAGTGATACTCGGTCTCTAGGAGAGCTTTTTCTACATTTTTCTGATGAGATGGCGGATATCACATGGATACAAGCGTTTCAAATGCTGCTACAAATGTTTAGAACGATACTTACAGATTATATTGAACTTTCAGATGAAAAAATAACGCAATTAGTAGATACATTTATGGATACATTACCAGTTATGTTGAAAACGAAACTGCGAGCTGCATAAAGTAGGATCACTGACAACTAAATAGGCGCTAGATACTGATTTTTCGGGTCTAAGATATTTAGTGTTGTTACTCAAACGGAGGATAACACTGAATATCTTTTTTTATAATCATAATAATAGAAAAAGACATCTGTTTCCTCTATAATTAAGTCGACGAAAACCATTAAGGAGTGAAACAAGATGTCTTTACTAAAGAATGTCAAAAAAAACTGTCCAAGTACAACTACTTTTATCAAAAAACTTCTTTCTATTAAAGATGATAATATTACTTTCCCTACTTATGCGGATGCGCTTTCTGAAGAGGAAGTACA
Source organism: Candidatus Enterococcus stercoripullorum (assembly GCA_019120335.1). Taxonomy (GTDB): domain Bacteria; phylum Bacillota; class Bacilli; order Lactobacillales; family Enterococcaceae; genus Enterococcus_E; species Enterococcus_E stercoripullorum. The sequence continues at coordinate 26,139 of DWVH01000022.1, read as the reverse complement.
TGGTGTTCCTTCTAAAGTCTTTTCCGGCTTACTATCATACCCTGAAAATCCATACTGTTGCCCTAAATGTTAGGTAGTTGGTTCTGTCATTAAACATACGCCCAAAGCTAGCTTAATTCAAATGATTCCTTATCAAAATGTTCCCACTTATCTTCGTTTATACAAGCAGCGATATCGTTGTAAAGATTGCGATCATACTTTCAGTGCTACTACAAAGATTGTTGATGAAAATTGCTACATTTCAAAAGCGTTGAAATTCGCTATTCTTAGTGATTTAAAGCAAAAATGTTCGATGACCGATATTGCTAACAGTTATTTCGTTTCCCCTAAAACGGTTGAACGTATCCTGAAGTCCTACACTTATGTGGTGAATCCTTATACCTATCAACTACCTGAATGCCTTTTGATTGATGAATTCAAAGGAACTAACGATTGTCATTCAAAATTTTGCTTTATTTTTAGTGATGGAGAAACTGGGAAAATCATTGATATTCTCAAAGATCGTAGGAATTTTGCGATTAAAGACCATTTACTGCACTTTAGCTTGGAAAATCGGTTTCGTGTGAAATATGTGGTAATGGATATGAATGCCTCTTATCCTTATGCTATCAAAGAAATATTTCCTAATGCAGAAATAATCATTGATCGTTTCCATATTATCCAACAATTGAATCGTGCTTTGAATAATAAACGAATTCAAGTCATGAAAGAACAAAAAAATAAGGAATCTCGTCACTATACGAAATAAAAAAGATATTGGAAATTCGTTTTAACCTACGAGGATAATCTGAATTACGAGAAACGTTCACAGTACCCATTATTCGACAAAAAATTTGTCACTCAAACAGAAGTTGTAGATACCTTACTCTCATTTGATGAAGGCTTCAAGCAATGTTACGAGATTTATCAAAGTCTGCGATAAATCGTTTAAAAAATCGCTAAAATATTTAACCAAACACACACGCAGTATAAATAATGCTCTAAAACTACCTTATTCAAACGGTAAACTAGAAGGGAAGAACAATTTAATCAAAGTCTTTCAACGAGTTGCTTTTGGGTTTAGAAAATTTGAAAATATGCGAAGAAGAATCTTTTTATACGAAGAAAATTGGCAAACGAAAAAACCAAAGAAACGAAAATGTAGAAGAAAAACTGCTTAAAACCTTCTCTCGATCGCACTCAAAGTGTAACAGATGGCTTTATCAGCTGTGCAAGGGCTACGCAAGTGGACAAGTCCACCCTTGCACAGCTCCAGCCACCTGTTCGTACATAAGCGTCGATTGAAAAAAGAAAAGAAAATAAAAAAAGAGAGAAAGCATTCATAAAATAACTTTCTCTCTAATCGACTTAATTGCCAACAACACTACTTGACAAAGAGCCTGGAAACATTGCGCCCCAACGGTTTATTTTCATCTTAGTATAGTTCTAAATATTGTTCTCTTTCCCATTCTGAAACAGTTTGTCTAAATGATGCCCATTCCATACGTTTTGCTTCTACAAAGTTAGAGAAGATGTGTTGACCTAAAGCATCTATCATTACAGGATCTACACGCAATTCTTTAATCGCATTGTGTAATGTAGAAGGAAGATCTTTAATTAAAGCTTCTGCGCGTTCTTCTTCATTCATGATGTAGATATTGCGGTCTACTGCTGGTGGTGGTGTCAATTCACGAGTAATACCATCTAATCCAGCTTCTAATAATACCGCCATTGCTAAATATGGGTTAGCAGCTGGGTCTACTGAACGTAATTCTAAACGAGTAGATAAACCACGTGATTCCGGCACACGAATTAATGGTGAACGGTTACGACCTGACCAAGCTACATATACTGGTGCTTCATAACCAGGAACTAAGCGTTTGTATGAGTTAACTGTTGGGTTACATACTGCTGTGTAAGCACGAGCATGCTCGATTAATCCACCTAGGAAATGATAAGCTGTTTGACTTAATTGTAATGGACCTTCTGGATCAAAAAAGACATTTTGATTATCTTTGAATAAAGACATATTACAGTGCATACCTGAACCATTGATACCAAATAAAGGTTTTGGCATAAACGTTGCATGTAAGCCATGTTTACGAGCAATTGTTTTAACCACTAATTTGAAGGTTTGAATATTATCACACGCTTCGATAACATCAGCATATTTGAAGTCAATTTCATGTTGACCAGGTGCTACTTCGTGGTGTGATGCTTCTACTTCAAATCCTAAACTTTCTAACTCTAACACAATATCACGACGGCAATTTTCACCTAAGTCAGTTGGTGCAAAGTCAAAGTACCCACCTTTATCGTTCAATGTCTTCGTTACTTTTCCATCTTCGTCTAGTTTGAATAAAAAGAATTCTGGTTCAGGACCTAAGTTAAATGCTGTGAAGCCCATTTCTTGCATGTGTTTTAAGGCACGTTTTAAATTACCACGAGGGTCCCCAGCAAACGGCGTACCATCTGGATTATAAATATCACAAATTAAACGAGCTACTTTTCCGTGTTCACTTTCCCAAGGGAAGATCATCCATGTTGATAAATCTGGATATAAATACATATCACTTTCTTCAATACGTACGAAACCTTCAATAGATGAACCATCGAACATCATTTTGTTTTCTAATACTTTGTTTAATTGACTTACTGGAACTTCAACGTTTTTGATTGTACCCATGATATCTGTAAACATCAAGCGTAAGAAACGTACATTTTCGTCTTTAGCGATGCGTTTGATATCTTCTACAGTATAATTTACTTTTGCCATAATATCCCGCCTTTATTTTTCTACTCATTTTATTTCCACAGCATCACAACATACGATTGTTCTGCTGATATGGATGTTGTTGATTTAAACGACTTTGTGTCATCATTTCATCATAAAAAATTCTTCTGACATCTTTATCAGTAAGTGGCTTCTTGGCTTTTTCTGCTTGCTTTTCTTTTTGTTTTAATTCATACATTCGCTTAATACCAGCCATATTTAAGCCATCTGCTAAGTAATCTTTAATTTCTAACAAAACATCGATGTCATTTAATGAAAACAAGCGACGATTTCCCTCACTACGTTGTGGCTTAATCAGCCCTTGTTCTTCATAGTAACGAATTTGTCTAGCTGACAGATCCGTTAATTTCATCACTGTACCAATCGGAAAAACAGACAGGCTCTTGCGCAATTCTTTTTCTCCCATCCTATTCCTCCTCGCTTCCGTTTTGTTAGTATATTCTGAAAACTTATCCATACTATACCAAGTTCGGAAATAGTTGTCAACCTCATATGTCAGAAAACCTAACATGAATTTAAGGTTTTTTCTATAAACCTTCAAAAACATTAATTTATCAACATTTATGAATAAAAATTTTTTTACATCTCAAATGAATGGAAGATTTAAATATTGAACATTATCTGTATAGACCATTTGAAACGTTCATCAAATACACAAAAAACCAGAAATCGGTCTACATGTACCGTTTCTGGTTAAACAATTATTTTGGACTAAAGCCACATATAATATATTTTCGTTTGGTTTCATCATAATTTTGTGAAGTCACGATTGTTTCGCACTTATATTTATAAATTTCGCTTGCTTGATTATCTGCCAATTCAACCATATATGGCTCAAATCGTTCCATTAGCTGTTGCTTTATGGCTTGAATTAACGCTTCTTTTCCCTTACTACTTTTAGCCGAGATACAAACATTTGGGAATAGAGTTGGTACAAAGTCCTCTTCTTTCATCAAGTCTGCTTTATTATAAACAGTTAGTACGGGAATATTAATAATCTCTAGTTGTTGCATTAAATCAAACACTGTTTTTTCGTGTAGTAAACGGTCTTTGGCATGCGCATCGACAACATGTAATAGAAAATCCATGGACTTACTTTCTTCAAGCGTTGATTGGAAGGCATCGATTAATTGTGTCGGTAAATCTTGAATAAAACCAACCGTATCTGTAATGGTCATTTCAAACCCTTCTGGAAGTCGCCATTTTTTCGTTAACGGGTCCAAGGTAGCAAAAAGTTGGTCTTGTTCGTACGTATTAGCCGTCGTTAAAATATTCATAATCGTTGACTTACCCGCATTTGTATAACCAATCAAGCCAATTTGATAGACTTGTTTATTTTTACGTTGTTCTCTTGTACGCTCCCGATGTCGCTTGACTTCTTTTAATTCGTTTTTGATTTGGGTAATTTTATTGCGAATATGACGGCGGTCGACTTCTAGTTTTGTTTCACCAGGACCACGCGTCCCAATTCCCCCACCTAAACGTGACATGGAAGCACCCATTCCCGTTAACCGTGGTAATAAATACTCCAGCTGAGCAAGAGAGACTTGTAATTTTCCTTCTTTTGAGCGTGCACGAATCGCAAAAATATCAAGAATCAGTTGCACACGATCAAGAACTCTTACCCCTAGTTCTTCGGTCAATATTTTTCCTTGACGTGGGGTTAACTCATGATTAAAGATGACTAAATTGGCTTCGTACGCATCTATGAGTTGTTTGAGTTCTGTTAATTTTCCTTTACCTAGAATGGTTTGACGATCAACTTGTGGTCGCTTTTGTTTCAAAATAAAGACGATTTCGCCGTCTGCTGTTTTCGTTAATCCGCGTAATTCGTCCATCGATGTGTCAAAAATTGCAAAGTTTTCTTCCGTTTCCACACCGACTAGAATGACTTTATCTTTTTCTTGTTCAGACATTTGATTTACCTCTCATCTCTCAATTATTGCCTTAACCAATCACTTATTGCTAATTCTAAGTTAGCCAAATTCTCTGGATGTAAAACTAAGTCTATCCAATTCAAGTCCATACGATTTCTAAACCAGGTTAATTGGCGTTTTGCATATCTTCTAGAATTTTGTTGGATGGTTGCAGTCACTTCCTCTAAGCTAGCTTTACCATTAAAATACGGCAAAAACTCTTTATAGCCAATTCCTTTAGCAGCCTGACTTTCTGGATAATCTAGAATAAAACGGGCTTCTTGCTCCAAACCTGACTGCATCATGATTTCGACTCGTTTATTGATTCGCTCATATAATAAAGCTCGCTCAGTATTTAAGCAAATGCCAAATGTATCAAAAATCGCTTTGTTGTCTTGTTGGGCAAAAATACTTTTCTTCGTGAGTTCAAAAACTTCTAACGCACGAATCACCTTGCGTACATTATGGTAATCAATCTTTTCAGCAGCCAAAGAATCAATGCGTGCTAGTTCTTGCCATAATGCCTTATCCCCATATTGATCAGCAAATCCCTGATATTTTTGACGAATCGCACCATCTGTATCTTCCTTTGCTCCTAATTGATAATCTTCAATCAAAGCCTGTAGATAGAGTCCCGTGCCACCAACAACAATCGGTAAATGCCCACGAGCAGTAATTTCTTGAATTTTTTGTTTGGCCAAGGTTATAAATTCAGCCACATTAAAGCCATCAGCCACCGTTTTAATATTCAACAAATGATGTGCTATTCCAGCCATTTCTTCCTTTGTCACTTTGGCAGTACCAATATCAAGGTCTTTGTAAACTTGCATGGAATCGCCATTAATAATTTCCCCATTAAATTTTTGAGCTAACTCGATACTAAGTGCAGTTTTTCCCACCGCAGTAGGTCCTGCTATGACAATAATTTTTTTCATTCCACTTTCCTTTATAATGTTTTTGAAAAATAAGCGAGCGGTTTATCTGTCAATTGTTTCATTTGAATTTTGCGTTCATAAATTAGTTCAGTTAGTTCATCTGAAAATTGCTCTAAAACCACACGACCACCTTTATAAGCATAAGCGCCAAATTGGACAGTTTCTTCCGGTGTTAAAACCACTTTTCTAGTTGCAATCTTTTGGAAAAATTCATCTAAAATATGATTTGGTAAGTAAAAGCTATTAGATGAAGCGAATGATTGCAAATAAACATAATCATCAATCGTGATATAGCAATCATCAAAAGCATCAAAACTAACATACTTATCCATCATCATTACACGTTTTTCAAGTAATTCGCGAATTTTTTTATTCAACAATACTAATAATTCAATTTCTTTGACTTTGTGTTCAAGCATACGCATCTTGACTTGGCGCCGTTCGTCATATCTTACTCGTAAGCTATTGGTAATTAAGACAATCACCGCCCCTAAAATAACGCCAATAAAAGCAGAAATAACTTCATTTAAAGCAATCCATTTCATTTTATCTATCCTCTTTTTTTCTGATTGATTCTAAAATTAATTATAGCATAAAGCGATAATTTCACCAAAAGCAATTTGTTTGACCTTTATTGACCAAAAAGTGTATACTTCATATTAGCAATTTACCAAAAGATTTGCTAAAATAAGGTAAACGAATTTATGAACAACGATTTTTTCGTTATGAAGGAGGATGCTAGGATGAACTTAATTCCTACAGTTATAGAACAATCATCTCGTGGCGAACGTGCTTATGATATTTACTCTCGCCTATTAAAAGACCGTATCATTATGTTAAGTGGACCGGTTACAGATGATTTAGCCAATTCAATTATCTCTCAATTATTATTCTTAGATGCCCAAGATTCTGAAAAAGACATCTATCTTTACATCAACTCACCTGGTGGTAGTGTAACTGCTGGTTTAGCGATTTACGATACTATGAACTTTGTTAAAGCAGATGTCCAAACCATCGTTATGGGTATGGCTGCCTCTATGGGTAGTTTCTTACTAACAGCTGGCACGAAAGGAAAACGTTTTGCTTTACCTAATGCTGAAATTATGATTCACCAACCACTAGGCGGAGCGCAAGGACAAGCAACTGAAATTGAAATTGCTGCCCGTCATATCTTAAAGACACGTGAACGCTTAAATAAAATTTTATCAGAACGTACTGGCCAACCAATCGAAGTTATCGAAAAAGACACTGATCGCGATAACTTTATGACAGCACAAGAAGCCAAAGATTATGGTTTGATTGATGAAATTATGGTTAGCAGCAAAAACTTAAAATAATTGATTCATTAAATAATTATTGAAACGACTCCTATTGATTTTTCAGGAGTCGTTTTTCTTTTAAAGATTTTTCAGACATTAAGCCTTAGTTCCTATACTTATTTTTATTTGTATGGTAAAATAATCATTAGTGCAAAACGAAATCAAAGTCTTTGTTGAAAGTGAATACGAGACTTTCAATTCTACTAGCCCCGTTGCTAGCAGATGGAACAATGACTTTTAGTAAAAAATAAAGCCCTGTGCTTAAAAAAGAACAAAGGAGATTATTCATGATTTACAAAGTATTTTATCAAGAGACGAAAGATCGTAATCCGAAAAGAGAACAAACAAGAGCACTTTATCTTGAAGCTGATAGCGAAGTAACTGCTCGTCAACTAATTGAAGACCATACCCCATACAACATTGAATACATTCAATTATTAGAAGGCAATCATTTAGCTTACGAACAAGAAAATGCTGACTTCAAATTGATGGAGTTTTAAGATGAAAGTCAATCTTAAAAACAATGAAACAGGTGTTTTTGCGATTGGTGGTTTAGGTGAAATCGGAAAAAACTGTTATGGGGTGCAATTCCAAGATGAGATTCTTTTGATAGATGCCGGAATTAAATTCCCTGAAGATGAGCTTCTTGGCATTGATTATGTCATTTCTGATTATAGCTATATCGTTCAAAACATCCAAAAGGTAAAAGGTTTAATTATCACTCATGGTCACGAAGATCATATTGGAGGCATTCCTTACCTTTTACGTCAAGCTAATATTCCTATTTATGCGGGACCACTGGCTTTGGCATTAATTACCAACAAACTCGAAGAACATGGCTTGTTAAGAGATGCCAAGTTAACTGAGATTAATGAAGATACTGTATTGCGATTCAGAAAAACTTCTGTCAGCTTTTTTAGAACGACGCATAGTATCCCAGATGCGCTTGGTGTCGTTGTAAAAACTCCTTCTGGAAATATCGTGGCAACTGGTGACTTTAAATTTGACTTTACGCCTGTTGGTGAACCAGCAAACTTACATCGCATGGCTAAAATTGGTGAAGAAGGTGTGCTTTGCCTACTTTCTGATAGTACCAATGCTGAAATCCCAACTTTTACCAAATCAGAGCGTACCATTGGCGATTCAATTATTAAAATCGTTGAAAAAATTGAAGGACGAATTATTTTCGCTAGTTTTGCTTCTAATATTTTCCGTTTACAACAAGCTGCCGATGCCGCAGTAGCCACTGGACGAAAAATTGCCGTTTTTGGTCGCAGTATGGAAAATGCCATCGTGAATGGTCAAAAATTAGGCTATATCAAAGTTCCTAAAGGTACCTTTATCGATGCGAGTGAATTAAATCAATTACCTGCCAATCAAACAATGATTTTGTGTACTGGCTCTCAAGGTGAACCGATGGCAGCCTTAAGTCGTATCGCAAACGGCACACATCGCCAAATCAGTATTCATCCTGATGATACGGTCATCTTTTCTAGTTCTCCTATCCCAGGAAACACAACTAGCGTCAATCATTTAATTAATTTACTACTTGAAGCTGGTGCAAATGTCATCCATGGTAAATTAAATAATATTCATACTTCTGGTCATGGGGGTCAAGAAGAGCAAAAATTAATGTTACGATTAATGAAACCAAAATTCTTTATGCCTGTTCATGGTGAATTTCGTATGTTAAAAATTCATACACAATTAGCCCAAGCAACCGGCGTGCCAAAAGAAAATTGTTTCATTATGGAAAATGGCGATATGCTCGCTTTAACTAGTGATAGCGCACGACTTGCTGGTCACTTCCACGCAGGTGATGTCTATGTTGATGGTAGTGGGATTGGTGATATCGGTAATGTAGTTTTACGCGATCGTCAAATTCTCTCTGAAGAAGGATTAGTCCTTATTGTTGTAACAGTAGACTTAGAAAAACGTGAATTACTAGCCGGACCAGATATCTTATCACGTGGCTTTATTTACATGCGTGAATCTGGAGAAATGATTAGTGAGGCGCAAGGTATTCTGTATGATGCATTAATGGACACCTTCAATCAAGAAGGTGAAATAAGTGAGCATCAATTACGTGAAATCCTAACTGATGCAATTGAGCCTTATTTATATGAAAAAACACGTCGGAGTCCGATGATTTTAGCAATGATTATGACACCCGATAAATAAAAATAAGAGGTCAGGAATTTTACTCCTGACCTTCTTTTTATTGCCATAATCCTCTTTCTCTTAAGCTAACATAACTTTCATGTCCAACTACAATATGATCTAAAACCTCGACACCCATCAATTCTCCACAACGAATCAAACGTTTTGTAAAGACTTTATCATTTTCTGATGGTTCAGGATTGCCACTAGGATGATTATGGCAAACAATTATCCGTGCCGCACTACATCTAACAGCCGCTCTAAAAATTTCCCTAGGATGCGCAATAGACTGATCTAAAGAACCCGTAAATAAACTATTTTTCTGAATAATTTCGTTTTTAGTATTTAAATATAAACAAACGAGATGTTCTTGTGGTTCATCTTTCAGTTCAGCAATCATCTGGTGTGCCAACTGAAAACTACTTGATACACGTCCAAATTTGGGTTGGCATGATTGATGGATGCGATACCCTAATTCCATTGCTGCCTGTAATTCAACAGCTTTAATCTGACCAATGCCTTTTATTGATAATAATTCGGCTAAGTCTGCTTGTTTTAATTCAAATAAATTTGGAAAATGCATTAACACCTTACCAGCTAATTCAAGGACATTCATTTGTTTTGTACCTGTTCGTAATAAGATAGCTAAAAGTTCTTGATCAGATAAAGCATGAACCCCACGCTCAACTAAACGTTCGCGCGGCATTGAACTTGTTGGAATTTCCATAACTATTCCCTCCCTTCACTTATAAATTACGCAAAAAAATGCCAAAAGCTTTTCACTAAACAAAAAATCCTATCAAAAGCAAACAACTCTTGATAGGATAGCCATTTATTAAAATTTTTCAACTACATCATTTAGGCTCTGGTAAACACCCACTGTTTGTGCTTTTAAATCCTCCGTTGGCAAAATTAAATCAGGAATCATCACCACATCGATTCCGGCTTGATTCGCAGCTAAGATACCATTTTTAGAATCCTCAAAAATCAAGACTTCTTCTTTTTTGAGTCCTAGTTTTTCCAAAGCCTTTAAGAAAATTTCTGGATTTGGTTTGGCAAAACGGACGTCTTCTGCAGATACAATACTGTCGAACTCATCTTTAATACTAGAATGAGCAAGTAAAATATTAATAAACTTTAAAGTATTACTCGAAGCGATGACTTTAGGAATGTGTAACTCATTAAGACGCACCATTAAAGCCTCGACCCCTGGTTTCAAAGCTACTTTGCCATGAGAAAAATCAGCATAAATTTGTTCATGACTTTCATTTACTAAACGATCAACCACTTCTTTACCATATTTTTGATCATAATTTTTATGGTAAGCCGCAATCATCTCTTCATCAGAAATACCAATATATTGGCGGTAAACTTCAAAATCATAGCTAATTCCTAGACGATCAGCAACGACTTGATTGGCATGATAATACGTCATTTCCGTATCAAACAACAGCCCATCCATATCAAAAATAATGCCTTTATATTTTTTCATCACACACCTCTACTTTTGTCCTAATAATAATTCACGAACTTGAGACACAAAATAAAGTGACCCCGTTACCAATAGCATATCCTCTTCTTGCATATTTTCCAAGATTTCAGCCAACCCAAATTGCCATAATGAGACAACTGATAATTTATCCGGTGCAAACTGCTCAAAATGCTCAGTCATCTGAATGGATTTCGGATGTTCAAAAGAAGCAACAACAATCTTCGTATGAGGTACTTCTAATAACATAGAAAGCATACCGTCTACATCTTTAGTTTGCAGGGCTGAAAATAAAACATACTTTTTAAAATCCTTAAATTCATCTAGATTTTCAACTAAACGCGCCATCGCATGATCATTGTGTGCGCCATCCAAAATGATTAATGGCTGCTGACTAATTCTTTCCATTCTTGCTGGCCAAAAAGTGGCTTTTAATCCTTGCACAATCCATTTCTCTTGCAGTGGTAAATCAAGTAACTCACAATATTTTTTAAACAAGAAAATCGCCATGCCTGCATTTTCGATTTGATGATGCCCTAATAACGGTGTAAATAAATTTTTCATCTCACCATCAGCATCGGCATAATTAAATCGTTCGCCCCATTTGACATCTGGGCGTAGATAAGTGGCGGAATAATCCTTTTGATAGCTGTATACTGGCACTTGTTTTTCTTTTGCCACTTGTTCGATCACACTCATAGCAGCTGTTTCAATATTGCCACAAACCACTGGCACTTTATCTTTAATGATACCTGCTTTTTGAAAGGCAATCTCTTCTAGTGTTTCACCTAGGATATCTTGATGATCTAACCCAATTGTTGTAATACCTACCAAATCAGGGGTAATTACATTGGTGCAATCCAGTAAGCCCCCTAGTCCCACTTCGATAATTGCGACATCTACTTGTTGTTCATAAAAGTATAAAAATCCCATCGCTGTTAAAATTTCAAATTCAGTAGCCCCTCTTAAATGCGAATCCTCATCTAGCTTTTCCACCACTGCTTTCACACGCCAAGTTAAATCGGCTAATTGTTCCGCTTGAATCATTTGTTGATTAATGGCAATCCGTTCATTAAAACATTCAATATAGGGTGAAGTAAAGGTCCCCACAGTTAAGCCTGTCTGCATGAGCAAATGTTTCAAATAACTCACCGTTGAGCCTTTGCCATTCGTCCCTGCAATATGAATCATATGAACCTTTTTTTCTGGATTTCCTAGGGCTGATAATATTGCTTCAATTCGATCAAGTCCTGGTCTAGAACCAAATTTTAAACGACTATGAATCCAATTAATTGCTTCTTTTTCTGTAAAACTCACTTTAAAACCTTCTTTTACTAAGCATAAAGGGACACTTGCAAATTTCTATTTACAAATGTCCCCCTTTCTGATTATTGTAATTCTTTTAATTGAGCAATGCGTTGTGCCACTGCTTTTTGTTTTTCAAGATAATCGGCTTCTTTTGCACGTTCTTGGTCAACCACTGCTTGAGGCGCCTTACTTACAAAACGTTCATTTGCTAATTTACCTTGAACACGTTTCACTTCACCATCTAGTTTAGCTAATTCTTTTTCTAAACGGGCAATTTCTTCGGTTAAATTGATTAAATTCGCCAATGGTAAGTAAATCGTCGCACCAGTAATCACTTGTGACATCGCCATATCAGGTACTGCTAATTCTGTTGCAATTACCAATTCATCTGGATTACAAAAACGCATAATATAATTTTGATTAGCCGTTAAGAAAGCTTGTACTTTTTCATCATTTGCTTGAATTAGAAGAGTTACGGCTTTTGATAATGGTGTATTCACTTCAGCACGGATATTACGAACCGCACGAATCACTTCTTTTAAGACTTCCATCCCTTCAGCAGCCGACTCATCGCTAAATGCATTTACTTCTGGATAACTTGCGACCACGATTGAACCAGTTGTTGTTGGCAATTTAGAGAAAATTTCTTCAGTAACAAACGGCATAATTGGATGTAGTAAACGTACAATATTATCCAATACATATACCAATACTGCTTGATTCATGCGTTTAGCTTCAGGATTATCGCCATATAAAGTTTCTTTACTCATTTCAATGTACCAATCACAGAAGTCATCCCAAATAAAGTTATACAGATTACGACCAGCTTCACCAAATTCAAAGCGATCAAATAAATGCGTTACTCTTTCAATCGTTTCATTTAGGCGAGTTAAAATCCAACGGTCAGCGACACTCTTTTGTCCATCAAGATGCAAATCAGCCGCACTCATACCTTCTACATTCATTAAGACAAAACGTGAAGCATTCCAAATTTTATTAATGAAATTCCAAGCTGCATCCATTTTTTCATAGCTAAAGCGCACATCTTGTCCTGGTGCTGAACCATTTGATAAGAACCAACGTAAAGCATCAGCGCCGTATTTTTCGATGACTTCCATAGGATCAATCCCGTTACCTAAAGATTTACTCATCTTGCGTCCTTGTTCATCACGAATCAATCCATGAATTAATACATTCTTGAATGGACGACTATCCGTAAATTCCAAACTTTGGAAAATCATACGGCTTACCCAGAAGAAGATAATATCATAACCTGTGACTAATGTGTTTGTTGGGAAGTACCGTTTGAAATCTTCATTCTCCGTATCAGGCCAGCCCATAGTTGAAAATGGCCATAATGCAGAACTAAACCAAGTATCTAATACATCGGAGTCTTGCACCCAGTTTTCACTATCTTCAGGTGCTTGCATTCCGACATACATTTCCCCAGTTTCTTTATGATACCAGGCTGGAATTTGATGTCCCCACCATAATTGACGTGAAATGACCCAATCATGTACATTTTCCATCCAACGTAAGAAAGTTTGGTTAAAACGTGGTGGATAAAATTCAACAGCATCCTCAGTCTCTTGATTTTCGATGGCGCGTTTAGCTAAAGGTGCCATCTTAACAAACCATTGTGTAGATAGACGTGGTTCAACGACTACCCCCGTACGTTCAGAATGACCCACACTATGGACCATTTTTTCAATCTTCACTAAACGACCTAACTCTTCCAATTCTTTAACAATTGCTTTACGAGCTTCAAAACGATCCATACCGGCATATTTTCCGGCTAGTTCGTTCATTGTGCCATCTTCATTCATGACATTTACACGTGGTAAATCATGACGGTTACCCACTTCAAAATCATTTGGATCATGTGCTGGTGTAATTTTCACAACCCCTGTTCCAAATTCCATATCAACATAAGTATCCGCCACAACTGGAATTTCTTTATTCACAATTGGTAAAACTACATTTTGGCCAATTAAATGTTGATAACGTTCATCATCAGGGTGAACAGCCACTGCAGTATCCCCTAGCATCGTTTCTGGACGAGTAGTCGCAATTTCTACGGTACCAGAACCATCTGCTAATTCATAAGTCATGTGGTAAAAAGCACCTTCCACATCTTTATGGATTACTTCAATATCAGAAAGGGCAGTTCTTGCTTTAGGGTCCCAGTTAATAATGTATTCGCCACGATAAATTAAGCCTTTTTCATACAAAGAAACAAAGACTTTACGTACCGCTTTAGATAGTCCTTCATCTAAAGTAAAACGTTCACGAGAATAATCTACAGAAATGCCAAGTTTACCCCATTGTTCACGTATATGAGTGGCATACTCTTCTTTCCAATCCCAAACTTGTTCCACAAATTTTTCACGACCTAAATCATAGCGTGAAATTCCTTGTTCTTGTAATTTAGCTTCTACTTTGGCTTGAGTCGCAATCCCCGCATGATCCATTCCTGGTAACCATAAAGTATCATAGCCTTGCATACGTTTTTGGCGAATAATCATATCTTGTAGAGTCGTATCCCAAGCATGACCTAAGTGTAATTTACCTGTTACATTTGGTGGTGGAATCACAATTGAATAAGGTTTTGCCTTTTTATCGCCACTTGGCTTAAATAAATCTTTTTCTAGCCATTCTTGATAACGACCAGCTTCTACTTCTTGCGGATTATACTTGCTTGATAGTGTATTTTCTGCCATAATCTTCCTCCTCATTGGTTTCATTTTTATTTATCCGTTGCCTACAATTTATTTTAAGATACAAATTCTTTTCCGGGCGACCCACTTCACATCCTTAGAATAAAAAAGTCCTAATGTACAAAAGTTGGACTTTTGTACATTAGGACGTAAATTACGCGGTACCACCTAAATTGTAGTCAATACTACCTCTCAAAAGTGAGTTAACGATCACAACTCGCTTATCTCTACACATATTTTCAAGATAAGTACTCACAAGCTACCTTCATAACGCTTGATTAAAAACCTCACAGCCAAGGGTCTTCTCTCTAAAAATCAATAAACGCTACTACTCCTCTTGATCAACGTAAGCATATTTTACAATGAAGTTGGCCATAAGTCAAACTGCAATGCAATTAACGATTGACAATGGCATCAATTGCGTTTTGATAATTAGGCTCTTGTGTCATTTCAGGGACAATTTCTTCATAAATGATTTTGCCATCACTATTAATCACAAAGACACTGCGCGCATACACATTTAATTCTGGAATCAAAACATCATAAGCTTGACCAAATGTATTTTCAGGATCATGCAACATCACTAAATCCAAACCTTCCGCTGCACACCAAGATTCCTGTTGTTCTCTCGTATTATTAGAAATTGTGACAAAATTAGCTTCTTCAAACTTAGCCATCATTTCATTAAATTTACGCGTCTGTATAGAACACACTGAAGTATTAATATCTGGCACCACACTGATAATCAAAGGTTTGTCTAATAACTGAGATAAATGAAAAACTTTATCTTTCAAATCCTTTAATTCAAAATCCACTGCTTGATTTCCTACCTTCAATGGTTCCTTTACTAATGAAAAAGCCTCTCCACGCTTAGTAATTTGCATGTTCATCCATCCCTTTGCTTTTTTATTTTAGTTTAGCACGAGCCGTTTTTACGAACAAATAAAATGCTTTATTTCTTGTATTCTCGATCAAAGAATATTAAGGTTTGCAATTCTGTGGTTAAGTCAATATATTGAACTGTGACATCCTTAGGGACATTGACACGGTCAGGAGCAAAACTCAAAATAGCGGTAATATTTGCAGCAACAATTTGATTCACTACTTCTTGGGAGAATTTACTAGGAACAGTCGTAATGGCCACGGTGATATTTTCTTGTAGTACCACTTGAGCTAACTCTTCAATACTGTATACGTAAAATCCTTCTACTTCTTGATGGATAAGTTCAGGATTATTATCGAATACTGCCACGATATTTAAATTGCCGTTTCTTCTAAAATTATTCTTCGCTAAGGCTTTTCCCAGATTACCAAACCCGATTAATGCGATTCGTTTTTCTTCTTGCACATCTAATAAATTGCTAAAAACTTCTATCAGATAAGGTACATCATAACCATATCCACTTCGCCCTAACTCGCCTAGATACGAAAAATCTCGACGAATCGTAGCTGAAGGAATCTGGGTAATTTCTGCAAAACCTTTGGACTTAATTCTTGTCACACCACTGTCTTGCAAAACATTTAGATAGCGTAAATAGACTGGTAGACGTTTAGCCGTTGCTTTGGGTAATTTTTTTTTGGCTTCCATATATATTTTTCCCTTTCATTTTTGTTCATCGTTTCACATTTTGAGTTTATCACGAATAGCACAAACTTACAAGTAGCCAAACGTTTTTTATTGAATATTTGTGAAAGTGTTTACGATGTAGTAAAAAACTGATTGAATCAGCAAAATACATTGCTAAGTCAATCAGTTGAATAATTATAATAAATCAGCAAACTCATCACGAACTTCACTAGAATGAGGCGTAATTTCAGATATTTTCAATCCGGCAAGGGCTTCTTGGACTAAACCTTCGACATCAAATCTTTCTTCATACTCATGAACTTTTTCCAATTTTGGTCGTGTTTTCGGCTGGGGTGGTGCAAAAATTGTGCAACAATCTTCAAATGGTTGAATGGCTAACTCAAAAGTGTCAATTTCTTGGGCTACTTCAATAATTTCAAGCTTATCCATAGTCGCTACTGGTCGCACAACTGGTCGATTCGTTACTTCATTAATCGCAACCATACTTTGTAAGGTTTGTGAAGCAACTTGTCCTAAAGATTCTCCATTTAAAATGATTAAACCATGACGTAATTGACAGATTTCATCCGTGATTCTCAACATCATCCGTCTAGTTAAAGTCATCCAATAGCCTTGAGGGACCACTTCTTTAATCGTTTCTTGAACCTTAGTAAATGGCACTTCAATAAATTGGATACTACCGACATAAGGCGCTAATTTAGCTGTTAAGTCTTTAGCTTTTTGTAAGGCTTGTTCACTCGTATAAGGTGGTGAAGCAAAATGCACGGCTTCAATTTCTACCCCACGTTTCATCGCAAAGTAACCCGCTACAGGTGAGTCAATACCTCCAGATAACATCAACATCCCCTTACCTGAAGTTCCTACTGGTAAACCACCTGCACCTTGAATCGTTTCATAAGAGATATAAGCCGCATCCAATCGAATTTCTACGCGTAAGTTAATATCTGGACGCTTCATTTGCACTTTAATATCTGGAAAAATATCGATAACCGCATTGCCTAAAGTTAAATTTAATTCTTCGCTGGTTTGTTCAAAATCATGGTCACTTCTTTTAGCAGTAATTTTAAAACTTTCCGTCCCAGTGTAAATTTCTTTCATCACGGTCTGTACTGCTGTGATAAGTGCAGGAATTGATTTTTCTACCTTGATACTAGGTGAGAAATTTTGAATACCAAATACTTTCTGTAGTTTTTCAATAACCGCATGACTATCTTCACCATTGAGTAATAAATGCATTCGATCACGGTCAGCTTTAATCTTAATATTTGGAAAATCACTTAAAGCACTTCTCACATTTTGTGCCAGTTGCATAATAAATGATTTGCGGTTCTTGCCTTTTGTGGATAATTCTCCATAGCGAACCATAATTTCACTATATTCCAATCTATTCATCCTTTCTTACATCACTTTGGTAAATTTTTGATATAGTTGGCGGAACACGATTAAAAATTGCTCTACTTCCGCCATCGTATTGTTCTCGTCTAAACTAATACGTACTGCACATTTAGCAATTTTATCCTCAACATTCATAGCATGTAAGGTTGAACTAGCCATTTTTTTACGACTGGAACAAGCACTGGTTGTAGAGATAAAGATTTCCTTTTCCTCCAATGCATGAACCAATACCTCGCCGCGAATCCCTTTTAAGGCAAAGCAAAGAATATGAGGAGCAAAATGATCTACACCAGAAAAAACAACTACTTCTGGATACTCAACAAGTGCAGAGTTCAATGAATCTTTTAATTGTGCAACCTTGGTCATTTTTTGTGCTTGTTGATCGAGTTTTAGTCGTAAAGCTTTAGCCATCGCCACAATTGCAGGTAAATTTTCGGTACTTGAACGTTGATTTTGTTCTTGTCCACCACCAGCTAATAAAGGCATAATTTTACGACCTTGTTTCTTATAAATAAAGCCCACACCACGCGGACCATGAAACTTATGAGCAGAAAATGTTGCAAAATCCACCCGCTCTGTTAAAAAGTCAGAAAGTGGGATTTGCCCAATTGCTTGTACACTATCCACGTGAAAATGAATTTTTGGAAACGCTGTAAGCCCTTCACTGATTGCTTGAATCGGTTGAATGCTTCCCACTTCATTATTTACTGCCATGATAGAAACTAAAATGGTGTCTTTGCGAATCATTTTTTTCAGCTCATCTATTTTCACAAAACCTTGACTATCTACAGGCACAACACTAATTTCAAAACCTTGTGCAGCCAATTGTTGACAGGTTTCGCTCACTGAAGGATGTTCAATAGCCGAAAGAATAATGTGCTTGCCAAAATTTTGTTTTTCAAAAGCGGTTCCTTTGATGATATAATTATTACCTTCTGTTCCGCCACTTGTAAAAACAATTTCATCTGTATGTACATCAAGTAAGCCAGCTATTTGCTTTCTAGCTTCTTGTAATAACCGATTGGCTTGTGTTCCTAAACGATGCAAGCTGGAAGGATTTCCCATGATGGTTTGACTGGTTCTTACATAAGCATCTAAAGCTAAACGATGAATACTCGTCGTTGCACTATTATCAAAATAGATCAAAAAAATTCCTCCTCATTTATAAACCTTTACCATTATAGCGACAATTCCTATGTGTTTCAAGTTGCCAATACCAAAAAAAGAAGAGCAAGATAGACTCACTCTTCTCTCATAGACATAGTTATCAGTGATTTTACACTAATTCGCGATGATTGAAATAGAAGTTTTCAATACGCGCAAATGCTCCAGGTTCTACACGTTCTAATGCGGTGCCAATCTCATCAAGTGCCTCTTGATATTGATAAGTATTCGTAAATAAATCTAAGCTCCGATCAATTGAAGCCTTGATATCGGGATGAGAATGACGATAGCGATTTGCATATTGCATCATTTGTTCGGTTAGAGCCGCAGCATCTACTAAGTCATGTGTTTCCTTATCAAGCTTATCTAAATCATCTTGACAAGTATCTACATAACGATTGATGTCTTCCATATTAATGCGAATTTTATTTAATGCTCGATTTAAGCCTTCAACGTGGTCAGTTACCATAAAGAAGAATTCTAAGTAATCATTTGGCAATCCAGGTAAGCGTTGTTTCTCTACAAAACGTTTTAAATTACGCAATTGAAACTCGAAATTTTCCACTTTTTCTTGAGCAACTTTTTCACCACGTCGTAGTTCTCGTAATTCTTCATCAATTTCAACTTGTTGATTCTGAATATCGTCTAAAATCTTATAGGCATCTTTATAAAATTCTTGTACTTCAGAATACGGAATCTTATGTCCATCCATTTTTTCCATCATGTCTGTATTACGACGAACCAATTCATCAACTTCTGTTTGAAAACCACGTACACGACCCAATTCATTATGATTTAACGTATAACTTTGAGCGGTGTGATCAATTTCAATCAATAATTGACGATTGTTTTTCGTTGCAAACGCCACATAATCGGCAATAACTTCACGATTTTTCAAGACATATTTCTTCGCTTCAATCTCGCGCTCCATAATACTATATAAAGCGTCAATGTCGTTAGCTGTATCGCTATTGGCCGGTTCAACTAAATTCACTTCAGTCTTGGCTAAATCACGCATAGAGTTTTCAATTCTTTCGCGTACACGACTGACTTCTGCTAAGAAATTATTTTCAGGGAAAACAAAGTGATCATCAATTAATTTTTGATAACCTTCTTCGATTTCTTTTAGTTGATCTGGGAAAGTCTTATTTAGATCTTCATACAATACCGGCAAGCGATTCATCACATCTTCTAATGTGTAAGTGTGATTTTCAGCTGTTTGTAAAACTTCACGAGCTTCAACGGGATCACCTGAGGTATTAAGAGTTACGAATTGAGTAAATTCAATTTCAATACTCTTTAACTGCTTTTGTAATTCAGAATAAGCAGGTCCAAAAGTATCAGACTCTTCACGCATTCTCTTTTTCAATTCTTGATACTTGTCTAAAGCATTTTGAACTTGTAGAGAATTACGTTCTTCACTTTCACGCAACTCTTTGAGACCATTACGAATCTCAGCAACTTCTGCTTCCATATTAAGCAAAGCAACTTCTGCTTCTTCAACAGCTTGTTTTGCCTTCATAAAACGGAAGGTTTCATTTAAAGATTCGACTTCTAAAATTTGACTTTCCAAATCAGCAAATGCTGTCGTAGAAAGATCGGTCCATTTTTGATTCCATTCTCTAAAAGTATTCTGACTTTGGCCAACTAGGTGCATTTTCTTCACTTCATCGACCTCTTCAATCACCGGAAGATCAAATAATTGTTCCTTTCGTTGCTCCAATTCATCGAGCCTAGCCAATGTTTTCTTTCTAACAAAATATCCCACAAAGTAAACAATGGCCGCAGCCACAATTATTGCGACGACGATTCCAATAATCAGATTACTTCCCACAATTGATTCCTCCAGTTTCCTAAAAAATACATTTACACAGATGTTCATCAGGTACTACTACAAGAATACTAATTGAAATATAGATATATTTCTGGTCAAAAAGGCATCTGCAATGAATTATATCACAAACTGACCCATCATTCACTATTCTTACTGAAATAAAAGTAAAATTTTTTCAACTTTTTTACAAAGAATTAATATTTTCTTGATTTTCCTTTTAAGAGAAATAAAATGCACTAAAAAAGCATCCTCTATAAACGGTTTTAATATTTTTCTCATTTTTGTCGATAAATATTCATTTTTTTAATAAAAAAGGCTTGATTTATTAATCTATAAACGTTACATTTTAAGAAAACCTTTCTAAAAGGAGGAGATTTAAAAAGTGAAAGTTGCAAAATTTGGAGGAAGTTCACTTGCCAGTTCAGATCAAGTTAGAAAGGTAGTGAACATTATTAAAGATGATCCTGCACGTAGATTTATTGTCGTTTCGGCACCAGGAAAGCGTCACAGCGATGATATCAAAGTGACTGATTTATTAATTTCTCTACATGATAAGCTAATTGCCGGCAAAGACCCTTCTCGCTTAATCGAAGCTATTTATAATCGTTATGAAGAAATTGGCAAAGTTTTTCATGTCGATACACTTATTCTTACCGCTATTCGTGAAGATTTAGAAAAGTTACGTACACTTGAAACAAAAGGAAATAAACACCTTTATGATATTATTTTATCTCGAGGGGAAGATAATAATGCACGATTAATTGCTGGTGTGCTAAAAGCTGAGGGACTAAAAGCCCGCTATGTTTCCCCTAAAGAAATCGGACTGTATGTAACAGATGAGCCTAAGAATGCACGTATTTTGAATAAGGCTTACCCGTTCATTCATAAGTGGGCGAAAAATCCTGATATCTTAGTTATTCCTGGTTTCTTTGGAATTACTGAAGAAGGAAATATTTGTACTTTTTCTCGTGGTGGCTCTGATATTACCGGTGCTATTATCGCTGCTGGGATGAATGCTGAATTATACGAAAACTTTACTGATGTGAATGGTATTTATTCCGCACATCCTGGTATTATCCATGAACCAGAATTAATTAAAGAAATCAGTTACCGAGAAATGCGTGAATTAGCTTATGCAGGATTTTCTGTCTTCCACGACGAAGCTTTAATTCCTTCATTCCAAGCAAAAATTCCAGTGGTGATTAAAAACACTAATAACCCAACGCATCCAGGTACACAAATTGTCCATGAAAAACACAAACATGAAAAAACAGTTGTCGGAATTGCTAGCGACGGTGGGTTTAGCATGATTTATATCAGCAAATATCTCATGAACCGTGAAGTAGGCTTTACCTTACGTGTGTTACAGATTCTCAAAGACTTCAATATCAAATATGAACATATGCCTTCTGGAATTGATGATATTTCGATTATTTTACGAGCAAACCAACTGACAGAAGAAACAGAAGAAGAACTCCTTCGAAAAATAGCCTATGAAATTGATCCTGATGAATTACGTATTAAGCATAATATAACGATGGTGGTTGTCGTTGGTGAAGGTATGCGTGAAAAAGTTGGTGTCACTGCTGAAAGTACGGCTGCGCTTGCCAGAAAGAAAATTAATATTGAAATGATTAATCAAGGCTCCTCAGAAGTAAGCATCATGTTTGGTATACAAGAGAAAGATGAAAAAGCAGCGATTCGTTCACTTTATTACACCTTCTTTGACTAATTGATAAGGATAAAAATATAGGCAGGAAGACCAAAACATAGTCTTTCCTGCCTTTTTAATGATGTTTTTGCTTTTCAAGTTCTTCCCTAATTTTACCTTCAGGAGCATATTTTTCTGCCCATTCTTTTGGTTTTAATACTTTATGTGTGATTTCATCATAATGCGGCTGGCCATCAGGAAAAAGCTTGCCCATATTTGCTTGATGAACAATTTTTAGCATCGGATCAGGATCAACACCTAACAGCACAAAAGAACCATAAACAAAATAAAGCAAATCAACTAAAGCATCAACTTGATTCACTAATATCTCCTCATTTGAATCATTGGTAGGGCACCCTTTTGCTAACAGTTTTACTTTACTCTTTTCAATTGCTTGATGCATCGCCGCAACACTTTGTTCAAACATTTGCTCATCAATACTTGTAGCATAAAGCAATTCAATAATCTCTTCTATCTTAAATTCTTGCCGAAAAATTGCTTCTTGGATATTGAAGGCTGTCGGTTTTTTCGGTGCACGATCATCAAAAATTCGATGAAACTCGCTTGCCATTTGATAAGGTGTCAAAATAACCACTCTTTTCTAAATAATATTGAAATGCTTCAATGCAAGATAAATGCCATCATGATTATTATCTGCAGTCACATAATCTGCCATTTCTTTCACTTGTTTTTTTGCATTCCCCATAGCCACTCCTAGCCCAACTGATTTCAACATATCGATATCATTAAAATGATCACCAAATGCAGCTACTTCATTCATGGTTAGGCCTAAATAATTCACTAGCGCAACAATCCCTTTATCCTTTGAACCACCTTTAGGAACAATATCTACAGAATGCGAGGTCGAACGTTGTATATCACACAGTGTCAAACTCTCTTTTAAACGAGTTAATTCTGACCGAGAAGCCATTAATATACATTGATAGATTGGCTCTTTAAAATCAGAGACATGCGGATAATAGCGACGTTTACGACGAATAGCCAACTTTTTTAACAACTTTACACCTGTAGAGAGATGCTTGCCTTTTGGTAGACGATATAATAATTTTGCAAAATGTTTTGATTGACCAACGAGCATTGTTAAACTACCCGTCATTTTCTCTCCAGCACCAAATAAAATGTGTTTATGATGTAACTTTGCATAAGATATCACTTGATCTAAGGCTTCTTCATTAAAAGGATGCGCATGAATGACACGATTTTGATAAACAACGTATTGCCCATTATATGTCACATAAAAGTCTAAACCTAACTCACCAACTAAATTCAACACATTGGGATAACCTCGCCCAGTTGCTACACCACAAAGAATGCCTTGTGCTTGAGCTAAAGCAATCGCGCGCTTAGTACTTGCTAATACAGAACCATTACTACTAAACAAAGTACCATCAATATCGAAAAAAATGGCTTTAATGTTCATATTTTCGGCGTATTGCCTTCCCTCCTTTTTTTCTTTCCAAGGTCATTCTATCATATTTTTTGTTATTTGAATACTAAAAAAAAATCTATTTGTAAATTTACAATTCAACATAATTATCATAGTTTATTCCATAAAATTTCAGCCTCACAGCACAATTCTTCACAAACTTTCACCTGATGTCTAGAAATAACTTGTTCTTCGTTATCTGTTATTTCTGTTTCATAATAACTATCAACAACATTCCCAAATTCAATTTCCTTATCAAAACGAATGTTCACATGTTTAATCGTATGTGTACTCAAGAATTCATAGCCTAAAACATCTAAAACCCAATTGAAATAAATAGCATTATTAACATGTTTGTTGCTATCTATATCATAAAATCTTACTTTGAAAGGACTTTTTTTAGGATTTGAAAGTGGCTGTATTTTATTAAAACGTTTAATCTTTTTAATTTTTTCACTTTCATATGGAGCAATAATTTCTTCATCTACAGCCTTAATTTTTCGCGTTGATAAATCCATTAATACAAAAACTGAAGAGACAGTCACCAAGCGATTGCCCACCTCGTCTTCTATATAAAAATCACGATAGCAAAAGAATTTATTATAAGCAGTTGCTAAAGTTGAAAAAATGATTTTCTCGCCTAAATGTGGCATCCGATTAACCTCGATTTCATAATTCGTAATCACCCAACCTAGATTGAGTTGATTGACATAACTGCTCCCACGATTTAAATGATCACTTTGTTCCTCGGATGCTTTAATCATTACCTGAATTAAAGATGGAAGCGTCATTTGTTGATTAATATCACATTCATAGTAAGCAATTTCATGTTTAATTGAGTATCTTTGTGCCAAATTTGTCAAATCCTTTCTTAATATATAAAATCATTATAGCAATAGAACTGTTTAAAGTCTTGATTTAATTAGCAATATAAATAAAAAAACACCTATCATCTGATAAGTGTCTTACTCCGGCAGTAGGACTCGAACCTACGACATCATGATTAACAGTCATGCGCTACTACCAACTGAGCTATGCCGGAAAAATATGAAATTGTTTGATAAAATTTATCAACTCCGGCAGTAGGACTCGAACCTACGACATCATGATTAACAGTCATGCGCTACTACCAACTGAGCTATGCCGGAATAAGATGTTATTAATATAACAGATAATTCAATTTTTTTCAAGCATTTTTTTCTTTTTTTGCTTTTTTTTAATTGAAAGCCACCTGCCGGGCTTGAACCGGCGACCCCCACCTTACCATGGTGGTGCTCTACCTGCTGAGCTAAGGCGGCAACTCAAGACAAGATATAGAATAACAGAGAATTGAATCTTTGTCAATGAGTTTTTACAACTTTTTTTAGTTTTTTTCTTTCTTATCAATAAAGCTAAAGATAACGTGCACTAAAATGAAACAGAAATCTATTTAACTATTAAAAAAAAGGGTGTCAGTTTCTTAGCTACAGTATTTCTAACAATTGTGCAGGACTGGTAACAATTTCTGTAGCACCTGCATCTTCTAGCTCCTCTTTACTACCAAAACCATAAGTAACACCAATGGGGGCAATTTTATTTTCATTAGCTCCTAGACAATCATGACTACGATCGCCAATCATTCTAATTGTACTTGGTTCTAAATTTGGATTTTCGCTTAAGGCATAGGCAATAACTTGAGATTTTTTTGCACGCTTTCCCTCTAAATCAGCACCATAAATTGCTGTAAAATATTGATCAACATCTATTAAGCGTGCGATTTTCTTAACAAAGACTTCTGGCTTAGAACTAGCAATATATAATTGGTAACTATCTTTTAATTGCGCTAAGACTTCTTTCATTTGAGGATAAAGCTGAACAAAATGCATATGTTCTTGATAGTATTCACGATATTTTAATACCGCTTCATTCGCTAAGTTTGTTGTCAAGCCTATTCTTAAAAAACTATCTAATAATGGAGGCCCAACAAAAGTCGCCAACATTTTTTCATCTAAAGGTGGTTGATTCAATTGCTGCATTGTATACTGAATGGAGGCAAAAATACTTTTACTAGAATCAACAATTGTTCCATCAAAATCAAAAAAGAGTGCTTTAATTTTTGTTTGACTATTCAACATCTTTTCCTCCTTTCTGAGTAATACCATTTTGCTATTATTCTATCATAACTTAAGTAAAAGAAAAAAGAAAAGAAAATAAAAAAAGAGAGAAAGCATTCATAAAATAACTTTCTCCCGAGTTTATCACTTTATATTTCGCAAATCCGTCTTTACCGCTTGATAGAACTGTATTTTTTTCGCTTTTTCTAAAATTTATATTGTTGTATATGGTTGTATATGATATAATGGAATCATGGCTTACATTAAAACGACAACTAATAAAGAAGGAC